>PKTF01000094.1 GCA_002869275.1 Ignavibacteria bacterium
CGAGCGATGTGCGCGTCTCTTCGGTCAGGATCGTCTTGGGAGTGAACTCGGCCGTGGAGGAAATCCACGACACGGTACCAGCGAGGACGTCGTCACTTCCATCGATGCGCACCTTCACGTGCTGCCCGAGTTTGACCATGTGCAACTGCGTTTCCGAGATGTAGATCTTGGTCCACATATCTGAGAGGTCAGCGATTTCGCAGACGGGCGATCCGGGTGCGAGGAGCTCGCCCGCATCGGTGTAACGGACGAGAACGCGACCGTCGAGCGGACTTACGATTTCCGCATCGCGGAGCTGTCGGCGAACCAGATCCTGTCCCGCGCCGATCTGGGCCTGTTTGCTGCGCAGTGCGGAGTGCGACGCCATGGCTGCGGCGATCTCCGCCTCGGCGGCGCTGAGCTGGGTTTCCAGATCGTCCACGGCCTGCTGTGTCACAGCCTCCTGTGCCAGTAGTGCGCGGAAACGTGTCAGGCGTTTTGCCAGGTTATCGCGTTGAATACGTGCTGCGTCCAACCGCGACTCGGCGGCGTCGAGTGAATGGGTGAGTTCGGTTTTCTGCGCGTCCGTCTGCTTGAGCTGGAAGCCGGTGCGCTCTGATTCGAGACGGGCCAGCACGTCTCCGACAGATACTTCATCACCTTCATCGATAGGAAGATCCAGGATACGTCCGCTGGTTTCAGCGCTGACGCGCACGGTGTTGGCGTCCATGATCCCGGTGAAAGAAAGCTGTCCGCTGTCGTCGGAGCTGCAGGCCCCGAAGAGCAGCACGGATGCGATTACGATGATTCTGCGAGTGTTCATTCTATGGGCTCCTATTAGTAATCTCCGATGGCGGCTGCGAGTTCCGTCAGTTTCATGGCACGTGCGATGCCGTTCTGTTCCCGCCGCAGGCGGACAGTCGTCAGGGCTGTTTCTGCATCAACGACCTCGGTGGCCGTGGCAAGTCCCTGTTCAAGCCGTGCGCGGAGCATGTTCTGCTTCAGGCTTTCCTGCGCAATCTGTGCGTCGAGCAATGCGGTCGTCTCGCGCAGGACATGGATGTCGTTGCGGAGCCGCTTGATCTGTTCCACGATTCCGGCTTTGAGCCTGGCTTCCTCTGCATCCATACTGCGAGTGGCGATTTTCTGCTGCTCGACACGGGCTTTGTCGCCGCCCCAATTCCACAGGTTCCACTGCAGGGAGAGCCCGGCAGTGTAGTAGTCCATCCATTCGTTGCTCACCTGGTCCACACCCGGTTTCCCGTAGCGCAGCGATGCGAAGGCATTGACCGAAGGCAGGTAGGCAGCTTTCTCTGAGCGGATGCGCAGAGATTGCGCGCTCTGCTGGTGGTGTATGATTCTCAGTTCGTGACGCGCCTCATATGCCGTCTGTAGGAGGGATGTCAGGTCGCCGTCCAATACGCTGCTTCCGCTGCCCCGTATTGTTTCTTCGATCACGAACTCATCGTCCGACAGTCCGATCAGCGTCGCGAGCTGCAGTTTCGCATTGTGTGTATCTGCATTGGCGTTCGCACGTTCAATGCGCAATGCGCCGGCACGTGTGGAGAGCAGGAGTGTATCGTAGGCGAGCACCTGTCCCTGCGCGTGCAGTGCCTTGATCACGTCCAGCTGCTTGCCAAGATAAGAAAGCTGCTCGTCGTAGATGCTCACACTGCGTTGTCCGAGTTGCGCCCGGTAGTACATCAGCGCGACTGTATGGAACACCCGCATGCGCGTTCCTTCCAGGGCAACGCCCGTGATGGCATGCTGTGTTTCCTGCAACTGCTGCATCGCGTCAAGACGGAAACCGGTGAAGAGCGGCATGCTCACCGTGAGCGCACTTTCGTAAATGTTACCATCGCCGAAGCTGATACTGCGCGACATCAGTCCGGGAACATCGATGTCGATGCTGCCGACTTCGCTTACATGCGTGTAGCCGGCGCTGAGGTCGACGCGCGGCAGACGCTGCGCGCGAACGATGTCCTTCCCATGCGACGCCTGTTCCTGTGCGAGCGTGGCGATACGCAGGTCGTGGTTGCGTTCGAGAGCGATTTGCTGCGCCTCCTCAAGAGAAAGCGTTCTCTGCGCCGCAACGGGGGCGGACAGCGCGAACAGTGTGAAGAATAGGAGTGCTCGTTTCATTTCTCTGACTCCGGACGGACCTGAAGCCCGTAATAAAGAGTGTTGAAAAGATGTTCCTTGCGTTCGGCGATAAATTGCTGCCGCTGCGTCCGCGCATGCGGGAACAAGGTTGAGAAGATTGGATATGCGACATGGAAAAAGAGGCATGCACCTATCATGGTGATAAGAACCTGTGCGGGATCATCATCTCGGACTTCGCCGCGTTTCACGGCTGTGATGAATTTCTCTCTGAAAACCTGAGGCACGCTAGTTGGAAGGGGCAGTAGGAGTTTCTGCACCCGTTCACGAAACACATCTGCTCCTTCAGATACATCGCGCAGCAGAAGGAAGGGGAGTGCCGGCTGATCTTCAAGAAGATCTATGTATTTATCGATGAAGGTCTTCAATGTATTCTCAAAGGTCTCTTCAGCAGAAAGAAACTCGCTGAGACGATAGAAAAACTTTCGGATGACAAATGTGAACACTTCCTCGTACAGCTTTTCCTTACTGCGGAAGTAATAATGAATCAGCGCCTTGTTGATTCCCGCACGGTCGGCGATGTCCTGCATGCGCGCACCACTGCGTCCCTTCTTGCTGAATTCCTCCAGCGCCGCGACGAAAATCTTCTCTTCCGTCTCGCTATACTGCGTTTTCTGTACGTGGTTATCCATAAGGTTTAACTATATGGTTAAAATCTTTGGTTAAAATAATGCATTGTTGACGTGATGTCAAGAAGAAAATGCCAGAGCGGAGGTAGCGTTCTGTGCGGGAAGTTGACTTCCGCCGTAAAAGGTTCTAGCTTTTTCATCATGCACCAATAGAAATACCCGGAGAGGACCGCCATATGGAAAAGCATTTCAGCGATTTTCAGCTTAACGAGGTGTTGTATGCCCTGCTTGCCGGAATCACACCGGGGAAACAAGAGGTGTTCATGGAGGATCTTCGTCGGCAGATCGCCGATCGAGAGGATGTCCGTTCAGCTGTCGATGAGGTCGTGGCTCATCCGATGGCCTTCACTGAAGGGACCTGCATCGGCGAAGACGTAGACGAAGAAAGCGTGTGGGGACCGGTGCGCGCGTTGCAGACGCTGCTCGACAAAGGCAGCGCGCATGACTGGATGCATGGGGTGGTGGCGGATTAGTTAGACTGAGTGTTTGTTTGGTTGAGTATTTGTGTGGTTGGCAAATCGCCGGACTTACGTCCGGCGGGATAATTGTGCCGTCCCCGCGTTCGCGGGGACTCAGGACGCAGAGGTGATCGGGCTGCGAGAGCGTTCGCGGGGAGTCTATGTTCCTTCCGGTTAGCTCAGGATGAAGGGGGTGACCTTCGTCGTATTACCGCGTTCAAGTATGTACAGCAGGACGCCGCGTGGCCACGCCGCACAGGGGAGGGTGATGACGCCTCCGTCGGCGGGGAGGATGCGCCATTCGGACAGCATCGCCACCGTTACCCCCGTCAGCGTGGTGATCCTTATCGATACGGTTTCAGTCGGTACTCTGTCGTAAGGCAGATGGATGACCTCACGCGCAGGCTGAGGCCATGGCGCGTCGAAACGGCCGCCTTGCAACCCTGCATCTATCTCAATGCACTCTACCTCTGAAAAAGAAAACGCGCCATCGCGGTCTACCTGCCTGAGCCTGTAGCATACCTGGCCAGAAGTGCATGGCGCACTGTCTGTCCAGGAATACAGCTGCGGCGCCTGGGTGTCGCCGTATCCGGGAACGAAACCGATATCGCGCCAGGATGCATCGCTTTCGCATCGGCGTTCGATCGTGAATCCGTGGTTGTTCAATTCGGTCTCCGTTATCCACTGCAGCCGCGTCTGTGTGCCAACATCACGGATGGTGAAGGATGATAGCTCGACCGGAAGCGGTACGGAAGCGATGTCATTCGTGTAGTCGATATCGTCGACGGAGAAGCAGGAGCTGTTGCCCGGACTGTACGCAGCGTAGAACATGAATGCTGAAATCAGAGTGGTATCCGGCAGGCCGGTTTTCGCCCTGTCATGCGCCACGCGCCGGCCGTCGATCCACAGGTCGAGACAGTGTGCTGCAAGTACGCAGCTGCTGTCATGTGTGTAGGTGACCGAATTACTACGATTATTGCAATACAGCTCCAGCGTATGCACGGTATCGGAACGGCATGTACCCGGTGGCAGCGTCGTCCAGCCGGAGGGCTCACGTAGCGCCGCCGTCACTGCACCGGTACTGTCGAGAATCAACCGCAGTCCCGTGAATACCTCCGCAGAGCTGAAACCGCTGTTGTTCTGAAAACAGGCCCCTGCACCTGTAAAGACGTAGTACGTTCCCGCCGCTCCATTGATGAGGAAGGACAGACGTATGGTGAATGCGCTTGCCTGTGGTATGCTGTGGAATTGAACCTTGTTCAGTGATCCTCCACTCGGCGCGTGCAGATGCAATTCGCTGCCCGAACCAAGGGCGTTGTGTCCGGGCGAAACCAGAGCCACGCTGCCGCCCTGTGACCCGATGCGGATGCGTGCGCCGCCCACCGGCGGCGAAGGCAGGAACGAGGTGCTCACCCCGGTTGCGAGGCTGTCCACCACGGTGCCGAAATTGTAGTTCCATGGCTGGGACGTGCATTCGCCCGATGAAATGATCTGCAGAAACAGCAATACGGATAACCATGCCGATGCGTTCATGATGCGTCTCCCTGAGCTATGAATGTCGTCTGCCGGCGGACTCCCTGTGCCGGCTACGAATCAAAATAGGCTTTGGATATGGGCGCGGCAAGTCAAACAGAAATCCGCAGGCTTCAGGTCGATATCTTCGACATAGGTGGAGGAGTTCATCACGCAGGGACGCTCGATGCAGTGGCGCAGTCCGTATGTGTGCCCGATTTCGTGCAGCGCCTCTTTGAGGCAGCGGCTGTCGAGCTGTTCTGATGAGTGGGGGAGACCATAAAATTCGTTGTGCAGGCGGAAGGTGGAGAATACCGCGGCGCGGTTGTTCAGCTGTGCCTGACCAAAGACGAAGGTCAGCACCGGGACGAACAGATCATACGGTGTGATACCCACGATCTTGTGTACTCCCTCGGGGTTGGTCATGAGCAGACGTGCGAGCAATTCGGTCGAATGATATTGCTTACGCGATGCATCAAGCGCGAAATCGATATCCGACGGCAGATCCTGCTGGGTGATTCGGACAGGAATGATCATTTCGATATCTCGGCAGAGCTGATCGAAGCTGACGTCTCGTGGACGTGCGCCCAGGGGTATGAGTCGTATGTTATGCACCCAGCTTACTCCGGACGCTTCAGTCCATACTTCTCGATCTTATGGTAGAGGGTGGCGCGGTCGATGCTCAGTTTTTCCGCAGTTCGGGAAATGTTCCACCCATTACTTTCCAGCATATGCTGGATGTGGCGGCGTTCGACTTCCGCCAGGCTTGAATCGCTGTGAACTGGTCGCGGCGCCCGGATCATCTGGAGGGGCAGATCATCGGCTCCGATCGTACCGGTTGCGTTGATGACGACGGCTCGCTCCACGGCGTTGACAAGTTCCCGCACGTTCCCCGGCCAGTCGTATTGCTGCAGCAGTTCCATCGCTTCGCTGCTGAAGTGTTCCACTTTGCGATTCATCGCAGTGGCATGTCGACGCAGAAAATGTTCTGCGAGAAGCGGAATATCGGATTTGCGTTCGCGGAGTGCTGGCAGAGTGATGGTGAACACGTTGATGCGGTAGAAGAGATCTTCGCGGAAGCCACCTTCATGCACGGCTTTGGAAAGGTCGGTATTCGTGGCGCAGATCAGACGGAAGTCAGCCTTCACCGAACGTTCGCCGCCCACGCGGTGGAATTCACGGTCTTCGATCACGCGCAGCAGGTCTACCTGCTGTTTCAGGCCGAGGGTCCCGATCTCATCGAGGAAGAGCGTACCACCACGCGCCATTTCCAGCTTTCCCTTGCGACGATACTGCGCGCCGGTGAAGGCGCCTTTTTCATGACCGAAGAGTTCGCTTTCGAGCAGCGTCTCTGGGATGGCTCCGCAGTTGACCGGGATGATGGGAAAATATTTGCGCTTGCTGTTCATGTGGATGGCTCGCGCGATCAGTTCCTTCCCCGTGCCGCTTTCACCGAGGATCAGGACGTTCGATTCTGTCGGCGCTACCGTCCGGACGAGCTCGAACACCTTTTGCATCTGCACGCTTTCACCGACGATATCGTCGATATACTGCAGATGGTCGAGGCTCTCCTTGAGTGCCGCGTTTTCGCGCTCGAGACGGATGCGGTCTACCGCGTTTCGCACGATCAGGGAGAGTTCGTCTGGATCAACCGGTTTCGTGGTGTAATCGAAGGCTCCCGCTTTCAGTGCCCGAACAGCAGTATCAACAGTGCCGAAAGCCGTGATGATGATAATGATGACATCCTTGTTGAACTCCCGGATGCGGTCCTGCAGCGCCAGCCCGTCCATTCCCGGCATCTTGATGTCGAGCAGGATGATATCAATTTGCGCGCTCTGCAGACGCTTGAGCGCCTCTGCAGCGTTCTCCGCGGTGAGGACCGTATAGCCGTCATCCTGGAACCAGGCTTCCAGCGACTGTCTGACGCTTTGCTCGTCATCGACGACCATCATGGTGATATCGGAAGGTTCGAATGCCGTCATGCGTTTTCCTCTTCTACTTCTGTTGTCGGACCGAATTGCGGCAGGGTGATGGTGAAGGTCGAGCCTTTGCCGGGCTCGCTGTCCACGGTGACCGTCCCTTCATGGCGGCGTGCGATTCCATAGACGATCGACAGCCCCAGTCCTGTACCGTATCCTTCTTCCTTCGTGGTAAAGAAGGGTTCAAAAATTTTCTGCCGGTTCGCTTCGGAGATGCCCATGCCTGTGTCCGTGATCTTGATCTTGACGGTTGAGTCGACATGTGCCAGTGACAGACCGAGGCGGCCACCATCGGTCATTGCCTCGATGGCGTTCATCATGATAGCGAGCACGGCCTGCTGCACCTGGTTTTCATCACACCGGACGACCAGCGGCTCCGCCGGAGCATGGACCTCCACGTGGATTTCGTGCAGGCTGATTTTATGCTGCACGAGCTTAATGGATTTATCGATAATCGACACGACATCTGCATCCTTGAAGACGCTTTCTCGTCCGCGCGCAAAGAACAGGAGATTCTTGACGATATCACCACAACGCCGTGCTTCATCAGCGATAAGGGAGATTTCGTTCTGTGTGGCGATGCATTTCTCCTCGGACAGCTCACCTCTGTCGAGTCTCCGCTGTATGAGTTTCGCATACGTGAGGATCCCGGCCAGGGGATTGTTGAGTTCGTGCGCGATAACGGAACTGAGTTTACCCAGTGATGCCATTTTTTCCATGTGCAGAATCTGTGCCTGCACGCGGTTCAGCTGCTGCGTCTTTTCGGTGACCTTGGTCTCCAGATTGGTTGACCAGTCCAGCAGCTGTGACTTGGCGCGGTCGAGGTCATCGGCCATGCCGTTGAAGGCCTTGACGAGATCGCCCAATTCGTCTCGACGCTCGAGTTCGATCCGGTGTGCAAGGTTGCCGCTGGACAGGGCGGTCGTTCCTTCGATCAATGCATTGACGGGTTTCTGAACGGAATGGTAAACGTATCTCCCCGTCGCGGCTCCGAGAATGAGAAAGGTGAGGAGGGAAGTCAGCAGGGCGAAGTTCTGGTAGGTGCTCACCTGTTCATCGATCTCTTCGAGAGACATCTGTACGTCAAGGACACCGAGGACGGTTTGTTCAGGGGAGTGCGCATGGCATTCGGCCGTGGCGCAGCTCGCGTCATTGTTGATCGGTGTGATGAGGCCCAGCACGCGATGGCCCGCCGGGGAGCTGTATATGCGAACGTATTCATTGCTCTCTGTTTGTGTGAATTCACTGCCTTCTCCATGGCACATCGTACAGGCGTCGTCCTTCATATTTACCGTTTTGCCGGACTCTTCGGACATGGATGAATAAGCGATTCTTCCTGTCTTATCGTAGATCCGGATGGCATCGATACCGGGTGCCCGGCTTAGATCTGAGATCGTCTCGATAATATCGAGGCGGTCATTCTCCTGCATCCCGTGACGGAATGCACGTTTGGATAACGCGCTCGCCCGTTCGGCGCAGTTGTAAATAGTATGCTCGAGGAAGGAACTCTGTGCTTCGATGTGCAGGTAACTCACACCGGACATCACGATAAAGAGCGCGATGAACACGATGGCGATTACTTTGAAGCTCAGGGAATGAATCAGGCGCATGGACATCTCCGCATAATGGAGACAAAGGACTTTCCCAAAAAGTAGGAAAGTCCTTTGCCATGGTCAAATAAAAAAGACCTCGTTATCCGCCAACAAAGCGTGAAATCAGCTGCCAGTAGGCATCCTCGCCAAATAAATTACTCAACGACTTAACCTGTGTGCCGCCATCGTTGAGGCAGATTCCTACATCGGGCAGCGCCGCGGCATCCGCAATGTGCTGCGAGAGTTCACGCACTTGTTGTTGAATGTTTCGTGCCTGCGCTGCAGGAGTGACGAGTTGGGCATCGGCGAGAGCGCCGACATCCGGTTCCATCGTCACCACGCAGCCTTTCTGATACGGACTGGTACGCGTGCTTTCTATCGACGCAAGAAGTCCGGTGTTCCTGCAGGATACGGTGCCAGAAATCGGGGCGGAAAGGGGTATTGTATGACTCCCACCATAGACCCATCCAAAATGCTCCCCTTCCCGCACCCGAGTATTATTGGCAACAACGATCAGTTGGGCGTCTACCGGCAGCAGAGCCGCGGCGAACGCATCGAGCCCGCATTTCACTTTCCCGTTTTTCAGCCTGCGAACCCATACATGTGACCGGGAGTAACGCAGTTCTTCACAGATCTGGAGTTTTGAAAAGGGATGCAGCAGATCTGAGATTTCTTCCGGGAGATCCATGTCGAGGGACACATCGAGATCCTGCAGTTCGAGCAGCGGATCCTCTTCCTGGCAGCTGGTATCACTGTCACGCAGCGCAGTATCGAGTGGACAATCTTCGCACCTGAAACCACGATCGCAGATCTTCCCGTTCAGGACGCCCGCCTCGGTCCAGATGCAAAGATCACGTTGTTTTTCGATTGTGATGCTCATTTCGTAATCCGCGTTCTCACTTGTTACTGTGCGGTGTATCAGTGTCTGCGTAACTGTGCTGCAGGGTCTCCATCAATCTTCGGTGCGGCAGCGCGTTCAGGCGCTTCATTGACATCGATGACAGTTTCTTCTTCATGGTGCGGGAAGATCGGCAGATATTTCACCGCGAGGCCGAATAGCACGAACCCAGCGGTTACAATGGAGATGGTCACGGCCAGCTCGCCGATGGAAGGGAAGTAGCTCGTCCCGAACATTTCCCGGTAGTAGCTCTCGAGAGAGGTGAGCGTGACGTTCAGCCTGTTGGTCATGAATCCGAGAACAACGGAAAACGCTGTGAAGAAGAGTCCGGCTCGCGATTGTCCAAATCCGCGGATATTGAAAAGCAGCAGCGGGATCACCAGCATCAGTCCGAACTCGAGATAGAGCATCATGGTCTCGAAGGATCCGTCGACCAGGTAATGCAGGGCGTCACGACGCAGCAGGTCGATGAAACGCATGGTGAAATACACCAGCAGGACACCGAACATGATACGTGCGAGATCACGCAGCAGATGCGTTTCCAGTGTTTTCTGGAAGGCGCGTGCACTGAGATAGGATTCGACGATGGTCATGCCCAGTCCTACCGCGATGGCGGAGATGAAGAAGAAGACCGGGAGCATGGGCGAATACCAGTATGGGTGCATTTTCTGCGGTACGATCAGATACAGAGAACCCAGCGAGGATTGGTGCAGCATTGAGAGCAGTATTCCCAGGATAATCAGGGGTATGGTAATCGCCTTCATCACCTTGAGAGCTTTCTGCAGTCGGAAGCGTTCGAGAACGACGGGAGCGAATTCGAGTGCCAGGACGGTCGTGTAGATCATGACGCACATGCCGACTTCGAACAGTACCGAGTGCGGGTTCTGATAGATCAGCATGTGCCAGATGAACCATGGGCGTCCGAGGTCGAAGAGCAGGCCGACGATAACCAGAGAATAGCCGAGGAAGGCCGTCAGGATCGCGGGTCGCACGATGGGTTTGAAGCGTTTGATGTTGAAGATGTGCACGATTCCGGCGAGAGTGAATCCGCCGGCGGCGAGTCCGACGCCGACAACGATGTCAAAACCGATCCAGAGTCCCCAGGGGGTGACGTCGGACAGGTTGGTTGCGACTCCGAGTCCCCAGCCGAAGCGGACGACAGCTGCGACGAGTCCCCCGAGGAGGAATATGCCTGCGACCGCTTTCCAGAATGTTATGCGTGGTATGGCGAGTTTCATTGTATTCTCCTCAGGAATGCTTGTTGGCTTTCTGCTTTTTAACTTCGTCTTCGTAGCGGCGGACCTCATCGCGGCGACTGGTAATCCAGTACACTGCTCCAAGAGCCACGCCGGCCGTGACGACGATATCGGGAATCTTTTCGAGCACGTTCCAGGTGCGCTGCGGCAGCGCCTCATGGTCGAGCTTGGTATAGAATCCCAGACTTTCGAAAGACACATTCGAGAGATAGAATACCGAGGTGCCGCCGACTTCCTTCGAGCCGTACACCTGCGGGACGTAATCGTCGGGATTGTCCTTGATTCGTGCATGCGCTTCAGCCAGGAGTTCGTCGCGGTCGCCGAAGAGCGTGGCAGCGGTCGGACAGGCTACGCTGCATGCCGTCGCGCGATCGTCATCATCGTTCGTGGTCATTGAAACGATACTGTCGCGATCATCGGCTGTGATTTCTCGTCCGTCGATCTCAATGCGATCGCCGTTGCGGTCAATGACGAAACCTTCGTTGTCTACCTTTGCATTTTCTGCGAGGTGCCGTTCCTGATGGCACATTGTGCATTTGCGCACCTTGGGATTACCGCTCTCCCATTCGTACTTGGGGATGTCGAACGGACAGGCCAGCATGCAATAGCGACAGCCGATGCATTTGCCTTCATCCCACGTGACAGCACCGTCCGCAGTTTTTTCAATTGCGCCGACAAGGCACACTGATGCGCATGCCGGATCCTGACAGTGCTGGCACATCTGTCGTACGTAGGTTTCCGTCCCTTCTTCCGCATCCTCGCAGAGACGAAGGGTGGTGAAATTCTGGGCGTCGAGTTTCGTGTTTTCGATTTCGGGGAATTTGTGGACCTGCTGGCAGGCGTCGCGGCAAGCACCGCAGCCGACACATTCGGTCAGGTCAACGAGAATGGCATGTGACATAGAGGTCTCCTGCGAGGATGAATGATCGTACTGGAAGACGTGGACGGTATTCAGTGCTTAGCGAAGAAATTGTTCTTCGAAGTTCTGAAGATGTTCACCGTCGAGGTGCTCCAGTGCGCCTGAGACCGGTGTGCCGCCATCGAGCATTGATTCACCGACGATCGCGGGCTGCGCGACACTCGCGTTCAGGAATTCGCGGAATCGGCTGATCTCTTCCTTGATCCAATTCACGGCACTCTCAGCGACGTGCAGCATGCCGAGGTTCGAGGCCAGTTCCGAGGGCTTGATCATCATCAGCCAGCCTTCGCGATACGGATTCTCGCGGAGGAGCTGCGGATTCTCGAGCGCATCGGTATTGATGGACTGTACTTGTCCACTGGCGGGAGCAACGAGATGCAGTTCCTTGTTGTCATGCCGCAGGGTGATGACAGGATCGCCCTGGCGGACGAATTCGCCGACCGCAGGGACGGTCACGCCGTCAATGCTGCCTAGTGCTTTCTGCACGAAATCATCGATGCCGACTTCCAGATGATCGCCATCCTGAAGACGCGCCCAGGTGTGACCGGGATGGAAGAAGACGCTTTTCGGGATGCGCACTGTCTCGCGTAAACCAGCTGCCGGTGCTGCATCCGCTGCTGCCGCCATAATGGGGTACTTGCGGTGGCGTGCCTGAATAAACAGATCAATGCCGAGAAGTACTGCGACGAACAGAATGACAAATAATGCGACCATGATAGTTTCTCCGATACTGAGAATGAGGGTACTGTTGCTTTCAGCTAATCATCTGTGGATATATGCTGCAATATCCGTACCAATGATTCAGAGTTGTCCAATATCGTTGTATCGCATCCCGTAACATGTTGCCATATAATAGGATACTGGTTTACACCCAGGCACAGGCCTGACAGTGCGGCTTGTGACTGAATTGATGAATAATTCTACACTGGATTGAATGGAAGAATAAATGAGATGGTAACAGCAATAAAAACAGTTGTATGCGGACTGTTGATATATGCGACACCCATTGTTGTGGAAATCATCAACACTTTTCAGCTTTGCAGGCTTTTCTGTGAGGATGGAGAGGTGGTAGGGAAGCGCTGCACCATTTCCGGGAGTGAAGTGCGGCATGAGAAAGAAATATGGAATATTTTCCCTGACTGGATTGAAAAAGATACCATTCTCCAGTACATTATTGATCACAGTACACATGGAGTCGTCTGGTATGGAAGGACTCGAGAAATATCGTGGGATGAAGATCCTGATCGTTGATGATGAAGAAGATATGTGCATCCTTCTCAAGCGCCTCTTCGAACGACAGGGCTTGACTGCGATGATGGCGATGGATGGGGACTCTGCACTCGATCAGTTTCGCAAGGACGAACCCGATGCTGTTGTCCTTGATATCCTTATGCCAAGAATGGATGGCCGTGAAGTCATGCTGCGCATGCGTCGCATGAACCCGGAAATTCCCGTCATATTCATGACGGCGCTTGCCGGCGTTCCGGGTGCGGTCGATGCCATGAAGGCCGGTGCATTTGATTACGTGGCAAAGCCGTTTGAAACTTCCGAGATCCTGGAAGTCCTTTCCCGGGCGTTGGATGAAAGGCTGATGCGTCGTAAGTATCAATCCCTCCAGCAGCCCGAACGTACAGTGCAGAAGGATCTGCTGTTGGATACGATGGGCACCAGTGATGTCGTTGTCGAACTGGCGGCGACGGTGCGGCGTATCGCGCGCACGCAATTTGACGTTCTCATTGCCGGTGAAGCGGGAACGGGCAAAGCCCTGGCGGCCCAGGCTGTTCACGAGGGAAGCGAGCGCGCGGGAAAATCGTTCGTTACCCTTGCCTGTGACGCGCTCAACGAATCCGTCATGGAGCGCGAACTGTTCGGATACGAGCGCGGCGCATTTCCCGAGGCAACGGATTCTCAGTCGGGAAAATTAGAAACCGCGCACGGTGGGACGTTGTTTTTTGATGAAATATCGGCGTTCCCGCTGCGCCTCCAGGCTCGTCTGCTCAGGGTGCTCCAGACCAATGGTGTGCAGCGTCTGGGGAGTGAAGTCCCTATACCGATCGATGTTCGTATTGTCGCCTCCAGCAGCAAAGACCTGCACGACCTTATCGAGCAGAAGAAATTCCGGGCAGACCTGTTCTACAGGCTCAACGAGTACGGCCTGCATGTCCCTTCGCTGCGTGAACGCAAAACCGACATCCCGTACCTGGCAAGTCGATGTCTCATGCAATACAACAAGGAACTGGACAAGAGCATCGGCGGTTTTACACCGAAGGCACTGGAAAAGATGCTGGCATACAACTGGCCTGGAAATGTAGCGCAGCTTCGATCCGTCGTGCGCCGCGCAGTGCTGTTTGCCGAGGATTTCATTACGGCCGAGCAACTGGACCTCGAGGTCGACGCCGAGAAGCGTACGCGTGCCGTAATGGCGATGGCCGAGATCGATGAGAACGATATCGAGCACGGCATTCCGCTCAAGGACCACGTGAAAAAGCACACCGCACATGTGGAACGGCAGATCCTGCTTGAGACGCTCAAGCGTACGGGATGGAACAAGGCAAAGGCCGCGCGCATCCTTCAGATCGATTACAAGACAATGCAGACGAAGGTCAAGGAATACAGGTTGACGGATCCCCAGCAGGGGTGAGGCACAACGGTCATTCTATTATATTGAAGAGGCGAGCACGGAGCTCGCCTTTTCCATATCCCCGAGGTATCATCAGGCTTCCAGTATCGAGGATCATTCATGGCTCTGAAGAAAAAAGTTCCTGACGTATTCGTCATTGTGTTTGGTCTCATCGTATTGTCCGCTATTGCGACGTGGATTGTTCCGGGCGGGAATTATGAGCGGAGCGAGGAACAGGTTGGGGGCGTCACACGAGAGGTCCTTGTCGACGGTTCCTTCCGCTACGGTGAGGCGGTTCCGCAATCCGTGCAGGTCTTTACCGCACCCATGAAGGGTTTTTATCGCCTCACCGAGATCATCGCGTTCATTTTTCTGGTGGGCGGCGCGTTTTTCATCCTCAATGAAACCGGGGCGATCGCGGCGGGCACCGGACAGCTGGTGCGCAAGCTGAAGGGCAGGGAGATTCTGATCATTCCCATCGTCATGACGTTTTTTTCACTCTTCGGAGCCGTCTTCGGGATGTGCGAAGAGGCCATGCCCTTTGTACTCATCTTCGTTCCGCTCGCGCTGTCGCTGGGATATGACTCTCTTGTCGGTGTGTCGCTCAGCTTTCTCGCTGCCGGTGTTGGTTTTGCCGGCGCTTTCCTGAATCCGTTTACGTTGCAGATCGCTCAGGGACTCGCCGGGGTACCTCTGGTTTCGGGCTGGGAATACCGCGTGATCGTGTGGGTCATCGTCACCGGCTCAACCATTGCATGGGTCATGATCTATGCCGCCCGTATCCGGAAACATCCGGAGCGCAGCATCATGTACGATCTGGATCAGAAACGCCGAGAGGAAATCCTCAAGAAGCAATCCGAAATGGGGGCGTTCACCTCAAGGCACGCCCTGGCCCTGCTTGTACTGCTCGCAGGCATCGTCATGATGATCGTGGGAGTAACGCTCTGGGGCTGGTACATCACCGAACTTGCCGCGCTGTTTCTCGCAATGGGCGTGTTATCGGGCATCGTGACCGGACAGAGTCCAAACCTCCTCGCAAAGAATTTTATTCTTGGTGTCAAAGACATGGCCGGCGCGGCACTGATCGTCGGCTTTACCGGAGGAATCATTGTCATACTCGAGGACGGAAACATCATGGACACCATCCTGCACGGGATGTCGCTGGTGACCTCGAACATGCCGCGCATATTATCGGCCGATGCCATGTACGTAATGCAGGTTGGGCTGAATTTCTTCATTCCGTCGGGTTCCACGAAAGCGGCGCTCACTATGCCGTTGATGGGACCGCTGGCGGACCTGTCAGGATTGACACGCCAGACCGCGGTGCTGGCCTATCAGCTGGGCGACGGCTTCACGAATATGATCATCCCGACATCGGGAGTCACCATCGGCACACTCACCATGGCCAAGATTCCTTATGAGCGCTGGTTCAAGTGGAATTTCCCGATGCAGGTGTTCTTCTTTGTCCTCTCCCTGCTCCTGCTCATCTGGCCGGTGCTTGCGCATTGGGAGTAAGAGTCATTTTCGCAGAAACAGGACGATACGCCGTTCAAAACTGAAAGGCAGGAAACGCAGTGCCTGTGTGGTTGCCCCGTTCATGGAGAGCGCTGGGTGAAGAGACTTCATGAGGCGGAAATGTGAGAGCCAGGGTCCCTGGGCATCCTGTAATGTGCGGGGGACAATACTTCGTATATCATTCCAGCTGTGATTGATCCAATCGGAAGTCTCAGTCGAACCGCCACTGAGATTGCTGCCACCGAGAAAGGCGACTGTGCCTCCGGTCCGGGTAACGGACAGCAGGTGCTCGAACCAGCTGCGAATCGCGTTGAGATCATGCGTGTTTGCCACGCTCACACCGAATGCAAAGATGAAGTCGAAATGTCCCCGCGGATAAGGGAGTGCGGTCGCATCCTGAACCTCAAAGCGGATATGAGGATAGTACTCTTTCGCCTTCCGAATACCGGTCTCGCTGATATCAATACCGGTGACATCGTAGCCGCGCTCATCAAGCAGTGCACTGTAGAGCCCGGTTCCGCATCCGACATCCAGCACCCGTGCACCATGTACGACCCTCGCCCTGTCACACAGGTTATGCACTACATGACGTGTGAATTCCGGTGGGTAGGCAGGCTGGACCCCTTCGGCGTACACGTTGTCGTAGTATTCGGCGATCTGCTGTCGAGTATCTGGCATAGGGGAAAATACTGAATCCTATCGGAGAATCTCCACGATCTGCAAACCGAGCGTTTTCTCTGAATCGTGTATATTACAGTGACCTGCCGCCAGGCAGGGAGCGTTGTTCTACCATACCCCGGGATCCGTCATGAAGTTTGCCCTTCACATCCTCGCCTTCGTATTCATTTTCACACTTGTCACCGTTCCCGCGTTCGCACAGGACGAAGAAGAAGAGAACGGCGATGAGCCCACGACAGGATTGACATCTTCGATGCTCGGCGGACTGCAGTTCCGCAATATCGGTCCGGCATTGCCGTCTGGCCGCATTATCGATTTTGCTGTCAATCCAGCGAATCACGCTGAGTACTTCGTCGCTGTCGCGTCCGGAGGCGTATGGAAAACAGAGAATGACGGAATTTCGTATTCCCCGGTATTCGACAGCCAGGGCTCGTATTCCATTGGCTGTGTCACACTCGATCCGAACAATCCGCATACCGTGTGGGTCGGCAGCGGTGAGAACAACAGCCAGCGCAGCGTCAGTTATGGCGACGGCGTGTATCGATCGACAGATGGAGGCAAATCGTGGAAGAACATGGGACTTCGAAACTCCGAACATATCGGCAAGATCATTGTCGATCCCGGCGATTCACGCGTTGTGTACGTTGCCGCGCAGGGACCGCTCTGGGGTCCGGGCGGTGAACGCGGACTGTATAAAAGCACCGATGCCGGTACAACATGGAACGCCGTGCTTTCCATCAGTGAGAACACCGGCGTGACTGATATCGTCATGGATCCGCGTGATTCGCAGGTGCTCTATGCTGCATCGTATCAGCGACGCCGTCATGTGTGGACGCTCATTAACGGCGGGCCGGAGAGCATGGTGTTCAAAACCACAAACGGGGGCGTCAGCTGGGATACCCTGCGCTCGGGTTTGCCGAAAGGCGATGTGGGTCGCATCGGCCTGGCGATTTCACCTGCGAACCCCGATTACCTGTACGCCATCATCGAAGCATCTGAAGGGAAGGGCGGCATGTTCCGCTCCACCAATCGCGGCGCGAGCTGGGACAAGCGCGGGAGCTATGTGGCGCGCAGTCCGCAATATTATCAGGAACTCGTATGTGACCCGCTCGATCCCGACAAGGTGTATTCACTCGATACCTACACCCTGGTAACCGAAGATGGATTCAAGAGTACGCGTCGCCTGGGTAATCGTCGCCGACATGTAGATGATCACGCGTTGTGGATCAATCCGGAGAACACCGATCACCTGCTGATCGGAGGTGACGGCGGGATCTACGATACCTATGACGGCGGGAAGCAGTGGCGATTCAAACCGAATCTGCCCGTAACGCAGTTTTACCGGGTGGCAGTGGATAATGCCATACCGTTTTACAATGTCTATGGGGGAACGCAGGACAATCAGAGCCTCGGTGGTCCCTCGCGCACGCTCAATCGCGACGGGATTTTCAATGAAGACTGGTTTTTCACAAACGGCGGCGATGGCTTCGAGTCGCAGATCGATCCTGTGGATCCCAACATCGTGTATGCGCAATCGCAATATGGCCACCTGATCCGCTTCGATAAGCGCAGCGGCGAACGTCTTGTCATCCAGCCCCAGCCGGGACCGGAAGATGAAGCGTACCGGTGGAACTGGGATGCACCGTTGCTGATCAGTCCGCATAAGCACACGCGTCTGTACTTCTGTGCGAACAAGGTGTTTCGCAGTGAGGATCGCGGCAACAGCTGGGAAGTCGTCAGTCCCGACCTCAGCCGGCAGATCGATCGCAACACCCTGCCGGTCATGGGCAAGGTGTGGGGCCCCGAGGCCGTGGCGAAAAACGCTTCGACCTCGCTGTACGGCAACATTGTCGCTTTCGACGAATCGCCGCTGCAGGAGGGACTGCTGTACGTGGGAACCGACGACGGGCTCATCCAGGTGAGCGAGGACGCAGGCGCAACGTGGCGCAAGATCGGGGGCTTCCCTGGCATCGACGAGCGCGCATACGTGAGCCATCTCGCCGCATCGCAGCACGATGTGAATACCGTGTACGCAAGTTTCGACAATCATAAAATGGCGGATTTCAAGCCGTACATCCTCAAGAGCGGCGACCGCGGAAGGACGTGGAAGGCGATTGCCGGGGACCTGCCTGACAACGGTACCGTATGGGACATCACCGAGGATCATGTTAACTCGGCTCTGCTGTTTGCCGGGACGGAATTCGGTGTATTCTTCAGCATCGACGGCGGTGCCAAATGGGTGCAGCTGAAAGCGGGTCTGCCCACCATTGCCGTCAAGGATCTCGCCATTCAGCAGCGAGAGAACGATCTGGTTCTCGGAACCTTCGGACGCAGCTTCTACGTGCTTGATGATTATTCCACCCTGCGAGAAATCTCATCCGAGCTTCTCGAGAAGGACGCACATATCTTTCCGGTCAAGGAAGCGTTGATGTATATCGAAGCTACGCATCGCGGGATCCATTCGCAGGGGGAAACATTCTTTGCATCAAAGAATCCGCCGTACGGTGCGACGTTCACCTACTATGTCAAAGACGGTTTGGAAACGCTTAAAGCTGAAAGGAAGAAGAACGAAAAGAAACTGCGCAAGGAAGGGCAGACACCGCCGTATCCCGACTGGGAGACGTTGCGTGCCGAAGATGAGGAAGTCAAGCCGTACCTCTTGTTCACGATTCGTGACGTTACCGGCAATGTCGTGCGCAAGCTGCAGGCGCCGGGGAAAAAAGGAATCCAACGCATCACCTGGGATCTGCGTTACGCGGGACGATCGCCAGTATCAAAGAACAGCAAGGTCAATGCGGCCGCTGCACTGCTCGCGATGCCCGGATTATATACCGTTGAGCTTTCAAAAGTCGTTCGTGGCGTCGAGAGCGCCCTTGCCGGTCCGGTGACCTTCTCCACTCGTATCCTCAACAACAGCAGCCTGCCGGCGGAAGACCGCGCAGCGCTGGCAGCGTTTCACCAGCATGTCGCTGAATTGCAGCGTGCGACACTCGGCGTGCAGAAATACGCAGATGAGCTTGCAGGGAGACTTTCACTGATTGACAAAGCGATACAGATTACACCAGAGGCCGGTCCGGACATCGCCGGCCAGTTCAAGGATGTTAACCGCAGGGTGGAACTCGTGAGGCGCAAACTGAATGGAGATCAATCCATCAGCAAGCGAAACGGAAACCAGCGCCGCGCGATAGCAGGCCGAATTCAATATCTCGTGTATTTCATCTATCGCTCCACTTCGGCTCCCGCGCTCCAGCACCAGGAAGAAGCCGAACATATCCGGACGGATCTCATGCCAATCATCCAGGAACTTCGCGCACTGGGTGAAATCGACCTTCACACACTGGAGACCCAGCTCGAGCAGCTCCGTGCTCCGTGGACCCCCGGACGCCTGCCCGAACTGCGCTGATCAAATCCATTGCATCGACCCCTTCCCTTTACATGGGAAGGGGGAAGCGGGATGGCTTTGGGTTGACACTTGTTGAATTCATGTCTATCATGCCGGTGATCATCAAATGGACACAGGAGTCCTCCATGCCGGTATACTTTGCAGGCACAGGTGAAACGGCTGATCTGGAGACTATTCTCATCGGACTGGCAGTTTTTTTCGCGGTTGTCGCGTTTCTCTCCTGGGGCATTCCTTTCATGGGAAACACGATAAGGCGATGGCGTGAGGCACGCTTACATCGGGCAGAGCAAGCGCAGGCACTCGACGGAATGCCAGATCAGGTAGACGATCTCGAGATGCGTTCGATGCAGACCCACTGAACCGCAACGCTGACACAGGAACACCGTCAGTGGGTGAAGGGTATCAGGGAGAAAACAATCTCACGCTGATCATGTAGCGGTTATTGAAGAGCTTGCGGGCAGATTTCCCCGGAACAGTCATTTTCCGTACATTTTATACTTGTTTTCTGCTACGCCAATCACATGACGAGCATGTACCGTATCACGTTCCTTCTTATCATTGCTGTTTCGTTTCTCATGACGAATGCAGGCATGTCGCAGCAGCGGACCTTCGTTGTTGAACGCGGCGGAGTGCCCTGTGGGAAAGTGCTGCTGCATGTCGACCACCTGCGGAACGGATACGTCGAGTATAGTATCCGCGAAGAGCAGTCCTTTATCGATATCGACGAAAGGAAAATCAACCGTATCCGGTCTCTGAAAATTTTGGCTGACAGCGGACTGCGAGTTGTCTCGATCGATGGTTTCGACCGACTCGGTACGGTGAAAACACAGATCGAAGGCAGCTGCATGAGGGGCACGTTATATATGTCACGCATCGGAGCTGACGGACAAACGATGCGCTGGCGGGAAGATTGCGCGACACTGCCTGATCTGATGGTGCCTGAACTGCTGCGCAAGCGATCGTCGGCTCTCCCTGAGAAACTGTTTTCCCTCCGTGACATGAAAAGCGCTTCCGTCTCACTGCGCATCGACACGCTCTCAGACGGTATTCGACGTATCACGATCAATGACGTTGAGGTCTATGCGGTGTATCCAGACGGAACGCTGCAGTACTGGGAGCACCTGGACCATCGGCTGCGATGGAAGGAAGCTGACGGCAGCGAACTCGGTCGCTACTGTGATCTCGATTACGGAATATTCTGGGATGCAGGCCAGGCGCTGCTGCCAACCTCTGAGGATAATATCAACGTGATGGACCTTGCGTTGTCGGGAGTTGCCGGAACGGGAGTGAAGCTGAATCTCACGGACAACCGCCAACAGAGTATTCCAGATACGAATCTCGCTGCCGGGACGTTGCATGTTCGCGTGCAGCACCGCGATCATTATTTCACTGAATGTCCGCTGCCGGTCGATAATCCGGATTTGCGCGAGTATCTGCAGGACGCTCCGATGCTGAGTCTTGATTCTGATATGCTGCGTGAACGAGCGGCGGTATTGCGTGATTGGGACAGGAACGGAGCGAACGTTGCAAAATCGATCCTGCGCTGGTGCGGTGATTCATTCACGTTCGATCCCTACATTCCACTGCTCGAATCGGAACGCTTGCTGCGGGATCCCCGTGGGTCGGCTCTGCACGCCGCACAGCTTTTTGTGTCCCTCGCACGCAAAGCGGCAGTGCCCGCCCGTTTCGTGCTCGGCATGCATCCAGTGAACGGTCGGTGGCGCAGTACCGTCTGGGTGGAAGTATGGACCACCGAGTGGGTGTCTGTCCGGCCCGGTGCAGGACGCATCCTCCGTGAAGCGCAGTATATCAAGCTTACGGATGCAGCGACACTGGAAGAACTGCAAAATCAGGCGGCACGGCTGTGGGGATTACTGCGTTTGCAAGTGCTGAATGTTGTTCCCGCTGATACGAGCGAAGGGGGCGCACTCCGTACGGGAATCATCAACCGGGTGTATTCGAACCGAAATTATCGGTGTTCGGTTACCGCCCCGGAAGGATGGATTATGGAGGAACGGATTCTCGGAAAGGAAACCGTGGTACAGATGGTCCCCGAACTCGGGTCGGATGTACTCTTCGAAATGCATCTCTTCGAAAACCCGTATTTCAAACACACGCTGGATCTGTACAATACCAGGCTGCGGACACTTGCCGGAATCCTGAAGGAAGCGGAGATCGAGCAGGAAGGGGAAATGAACTTCAGCGGAAGGGAGGTGCCGTTCGTGCTGTATTCGTACCTGGAATCCTCGGGTGATTCGGAGGAGCAGAGAATGAGGACAGCAGATTGCATTGTGGGAATAGGGAATCGCGGCTATGTCTTCCGTTTCTCCGCACCAGAGGAGAAATGGACCATGTATTCACCTCACCTCGAAAGCATTCTTCAAAGCGTACGTCTGCTCTTGCGCTGAAGCAGTCAGCATTGCCCTGGAAAACCGGAGAGGTACGGGACCTCAGGTGTTCTCCGGCGGGAGGGATTCATCGTGCGAATCGTCCTGTGACGGTCTTTCCCCTGCTGCCGCTTCTTTCTGAACTGTCTCTTGCATAGCAGCGGCATAACGACGTTTGACGACAGGCATGATGAGGTAGGCGACAGCAATGCCGATCAGTCCGGGCAGCATCAACCCGTACCAGATGCCGTGCGGTTGTTCCGACCACGCAGCCACAATGCCTGCGATGGTGAGCAGAACCGCCGCGGTTTTAAAGAGGAGCCATCCCCCGACTATGAGAGTGGGGTGTGAAGCAGTTTGTGCGTGCTTCCCGGTCAGCACGCCGAGCACCGCTCCAGCGATTCCCATAATCACAGCGGGCAGCCATGCCAGGGTATCCGGATCATACCATGCATTGTCCATCAGTTTTCTCCTGATCATTCCTGCGCGATCGACAAAAGCGCTCAACGGTTGCAGCGGAGCGCGTTCAGCAGTTTACGAAAATCTTCCTTTCCCTCAAGTACCCAGTGCTTCTACCATCTGTCAGCGATTTTCTGTAGTTTTTCGCCACACACCATAATCAAGGAGTGAGGATGTCATCGATGAAGCTTCGCCGGACGTCTCTGTCAACTATTCTTGTCACACTGTTCCTCCTTTTCGGATGCAGTTCTTCGAACGTCGTGGAAATCGTATCAGTTACTCCCCAGGGAGAGGTACCGTTGCTGGCGACGATCGAGATCGAATTCTCGAAAGACCTGGCACCGCCCGACAAACAGAACATGTGGCTCGAGGACGAGTACGTTGAATTCACTCCCGCTATCGCGGGAAAATTCAAGTGGGTATCGGCACGCCGGCTTCTGTTCTCACCGGATGCGCCGCTGGAAGCTATCCAGGAATACGAAGCCGAGGTCAGCGACCTCGTGCTCTTCCAGACGGGACTCAGTCCTGACTTCGATGATTTCACTTTTCATACACCGGATTTCGACGCAGTCAAAGCCGATGTGTTCTGGACACATATTCCGCATCAGTACTACACAGTCACCGTGCAGGCGAACCTGCATTTCAATTATCCCGTGCAGCCGGAGCAGCTGCGCGAGCACCTCGAGGTGCGGCGGGATGGCGAGAGGATCGCGGATGTACAGATCATTTCCGAGCAGCCCTCGGAAGTGATCGCGGTTACGATCGGGGAGGTGCAGCAGGAAGATGCGGAGCAGCTTTTCACCATCGCAGTGCGCGAGGGTTTGATGTCGGTGGTGGGAAAAAAAGCACTACAGGATACACGCGAATTCAACACGGCATTGCCTCCGATCACACAACTTGCCGTTACGGGTGTCGCTTCGGGATATGACGGTGCCACGGGATGGATTGAAGTCGCCACGACGCAGATGGTCGACGAGAAGGATCTGGACGAATACGTGCGCGTGCGTCCCGGACGGGGCCTGCAGTATTTTGTCAGCGATAACATCTTTCGCATCGAAGGGGATTTCGGCAGCGAACAAACGGTTGAGCTGATCATCGAGAAGGGACTGCCCGGCATGTTCGGTGGCAAACTCGAGCAGGAATTCCGACAGCAGGTATCCTTCGTCGATATCCAGCCCGCAGTCAACTTTGCCGATCGACGCGGACGCTATCTCATGTTCGGCGGCGAACATAACCTGGAAATCAATGCTGTCAATGTCGACGAACTCGATATTGAAGTGTCGGAAGTATTCGCCAACAACGTCCTGCACTTTCTCAATCAGCACCGCTGGTTCGATTACGACTACGGGTACAACCCGACGTTCTATGTCGGGGATTTCGGCAAAGAGCTCTATGATGAGACCGTGCAGCTCTCCACAGGGCGGAACTGGCTTGGTCGTCATGTCATCAATCTTAAGCGGGTTCTGGAATCCCGCCGTCGCGGCATTTATGTGGTGCGGGCAAGTTCAAGCGAGGATCGCTGGATTCAGGACTCGAAGATCATCGCACTCAGTGATCTCGCACTCATCGCCCGTCTGGCGGACGACCAGATCACTGTGTTCGTCAATTCCATCGAGAAAGGCCTTCCTGTCGAAGGAGTGGATGTTACCGTGGTATCGACGAACAACCAGCAGTTGTTCAGCGGACGCACGGATGCCGGTGGCATGGTCCGTTTTGAGAATGTGCGCCTGGAGGCTGATGGATTCACCCCACGGATGCTCACCGCGGTCAAGGGCGAGGATTTCAACTTCCTCGACCTCGATGATGCACGAGTGGAAACATCACGATTCGATGTGGGCGGACTTTCGCAGCCCTCACGTGAGTATGTGACATTCATCTACGGCGAGCGTGACCTGTACCGCCCCGGCGAAACCGCTCATATCTCCGGTATCGTTCGCAATGAACATATCAGGCCTGTCTCGAACACACCGGTGATTTGTAAGATCATCTCCCCGCGCGGTCGCGTGTTCCGCGAGTATAAACTCGGCCTGAACGCAGAAGGATCTTTTGAACAGGCCGTCGATATTCCTGACTACGCACTTACCGGGCGGTACAAAATCGAAGTGTACAACGGCGCGGAAGTGCTGATTGGCACCTCGGCCATCAACGTTGAAGAATTTGTTCCCGACAAAGTACGCGTGCGACTTTCGGGAAAGGAGAAAAGCTATCGCCCGGGCGAACGACTGCGCGTGGATCTCGAGGCCGAATATCTGTTCGGAGCCAGTGCAGCGAATCTCAGGTATGAGGCGGATGTGCAGCTGAAACACAGAGCGTATCGCAGCGACGCGTATCCTGACTATTCATTTTCACATTCTTCCGTCAAAAACACCAGGATTGAAAACACGATGCTCGACGGTACGCTCGATGC
>PKTF01000272.1 GCA_002869275.1 Ignavibacteria bacterium
ATGGTACCGTCCGGATCGTAGGATCCGCTGGAACTGAAGCTGACACGGCACGGCGCAGTTCCGCTTGTGGGTAACGCGCTGGCGACGGCGACGGGAGGCTGATTCCAGGTACATGGACCGAGCGTCGCTCCATTATTGATGGCACGCGTCGCCTTCTTCACCGTGTTGCATTCCGTCACGCCGTCCTCGCAGTAGAGGACGAGATCCAGGTTCTCACCGCAGCGTGCGTCGAGTACATCCACAAAGACAGCATCGGTCCAGGTCTCGCTGTCGGCATCGGTCACCGTCACCGTATATGTGGTCGGCACCATCGGACTGACGGCAATACTCGACGTGGTCTCGGAAGTGGACCACAGGTAGCTGTACGGAGTTGTCCCGCCCGATGCAGTGGCTGAAAGCGTTACAGTCTGCACGCCGTAACCGAGTGTAATAAGCTGATCGGGGCCGGCATAGACGACGACCGTATCGACAAGGGCGAGTGTATGCAACCCGCCGCCGGAGAAAGACGCCCAGTTTGTTGCCGCACCGACTTGAACGGGGGATGGTCTGTACGCTGCAGTATCGCCAATGCCGAGTTGTCCGAAACCATTGTGCCCCCAGGCCCACAGCGTGCTGCTGCTGTTCATTGCCAGTGTATAGTACTTGCCACATGAGACGGAAGTCCAGTTCGCGGCCGTGCCGACTTGTACGGGGGAGAACCTGTCCGTCGTATCGCCAACGCCGAGTTGTCCGGCCTCATTATCCCCCCAGGCCCACAACGTCCCGTCGTTCTTGATCGCAAGTGAATGATAACCACCGCCGCAGACGGAAGCCCAGTTTGCAGCCGTGCCGATTTGCACTGGGAAGAGTCGTCGCGTTGTTGTGCCATCGCCGAGTTCGCCATTTGCGTTATCCCCCCAGGCCCGCAGGGTGCCGTCGCTTTTAATGGCAAGTGTATGAGTATTCCCTGCTTCGACACATACCCAGTCTGCAGCCGTGCCGATTTGAACGGGGGAGTGTCTGTCCGTTGTATCGCCAAGCCCGAGTTGTCCGACATCATTCCTACCCCACGCCCACAGGGTGCCGTTGCTTTTCATGGCAACTGTATAGCCAACACCGCAGGAAACAAACGCCCAGTCTGTGGCCGTGCCGATTTGAACCGGGGAGGATTTGCTCGATGTCGTACCGTCGCCGAGTTGTCCGTAATAATTATACCCCCAGGCCCACAGGGTGCCATTGCTTTTGACTGCTATTGTATAGTTATAGCCGCATGAGACAGTGGCCCAGTTTGTTTCCATGCCGATTTGAACCGGGGAAGTTCGCCGCTGGTTTGTTCCGTCGCCGAGCTGACCCTGTAAATTATATCCCCAGGCCCACAAACTGCCATCGTATTTGATCGCGAGTGAATGGCGGCCTCCGCCGTAGATGGATGCCCAGGTTGCTTCCGTACCGATTTGAACGGGGGAATCTCTGTCCGTCAATGTTCCGTCGCCGAGTTGTCCGAAGACATTACGTCCCCATGAAAATGCCGCATTATTCTGTGCGTAAACTGAAGAAGTACCCAGGAACAGGAGCAACAGGAGGGACAACATTGTGGTTGGTGTTTTCATGATTTCCTCCAGGTGGTGAATACGGATTATGGCTCGTAATTTTTTTTGTCGAGCTGGCGCAGGCTCAAATCAGATACTCCCAATATCACAGATCACCCTGGCGATGCAGCTTCGCATCCCGGGATCGGCGCCTACGCTCTGGATGTTCATGTCCGTTATAACTATTATTCCTTTGACAGGAACATGATCATTTGATATCCCTACCGCAATGCGTAGTCCTACGTGATCTTATGCGTAGTCCTACTCTATTTTCGGAGTAGTTCTACGCAGTCACTCCATTGCCGAAGGGCGACGGCGGGGTCCGTTGCGTCTGCGCGAATTGTCCCTTAGGTAAACAGACATCCACTGCTGATCAGTTAGCGGGTGTCTGTTCCTGATTCGAACAATCATCAATCACGACCACGAATATCCTGCATTTTTGCCGCGGCAAAATTAGTCCACTGCTACCGATGTGAATATCCGTTGGTAATACACGGCACCGAAATGCGGTTACGGACAGCCTACGGTCACAAGGACATCCACACCTTCAATATCATCACTACCGTAGGTCTGGCCTCGAAGAATAGCGGCCGTGTGACCGCAGGCGATTCCAGTGGCCTGTGTACTGAAGTGCAACATCAGATCCATGTCACCGTCGCTATCTACATCCTCGATGTGCCCTCCGGTGTGAGCGATCGTCGCGCCAGATGGTCCGAATTCGACCGTGGATGGATCGACAGTCGTTGCATCGAAATCGAATGCATCACCGTCTGCGACACTTGTCGACAGAATGGCGACTGGTGTATCGCCCATGCTATATGGATTCACCGGATTTGTCGTGCTGCCGGGGTGAATGTCGATAAGAACTTGAATAACGGGCGGAGCTTCATACTCTACGATAAATCCTCGAGCGGGGCCTCCGTTCGCATCCCCGAGATTGGAGGCGGGTGAATGGTAATAGTCGTTGATACCTCCGGAATTCCACCACGTAATCAGGTGTTCTTCCGAACTGTAATTGAAGTACGTGTTGTTGAAGCCTGCATCTGCGCGAGGAAGAGGGGGAGAGTTCTGTGCAACCCCCAGCCATTGTTCACCGGTGATCCATTTCCAGCCACCATAGGGTTCGGTATAATTGGGATCATTCACATCCTGATACCCTCCGAGCCACAGGGCGTTGATGTACCAACCACCGCCGAGCAGACCGATAACGGCTTCTTGCTCATCTTTTGTCGTGAATGTCGCGAGATGACCGGCCCATCCGTTATATGTCATGTTCGCAGCAGCATCCCTTGCTTGAAACCACGTCGGATTGTCGTCAAACGTAGCCATATAATAATGTCCGTTCCATGTCACAACACTGCTCGTCAATAATGGTGACGCGGTAGGATTAATATATGCCTCGTTGCTTTCTGGTTCGACTGACCTAGCTGCCTGGTCACACGCAGTCATCATAATGACGAGTAGAACTACAGATATAATGGAAATCCATTGCCTCGTGTGCTTCATGACATCTCCTATATTGTTGATGAGGTGAAGGAAATACTGCGGGCCCGATTCACAAGCAGTCGATTGACATTAGGATTATTTGTCCACAGCACTTCGTCGATGATACTTCGCATCTCGAAATTGTCATCTCTGATCGGGACTTCGATATGCGGTATGAATATTCGATGACTGACGGTAACATGATCAATCGATGCCCTGATCGCAATGCGTAGTCCTACGTGATCTTGTGCGTAGTTCTACTCTCTATTCTGAGTAGTTCTACTTAACTACGCCATATCCGCCGCAGGCAGAGAAGGCGGGGCTTCCCTCGCACGCGCGAAGTGATCATGAGAAAAAGAAGTGATGGAGAGGTGGCGTATTGGAGTCACGCAGACCCGCTTGATTTCCCCGTAGTGAGTTTCCTGCCTACTGCCAACTGCCTACTGCCTTATTTCCCGAGTGCAGAATCCTCTCCCTGTTTTCCAGCGCGTATCGAAGCAGTGAATAACTGCCTCGGAGGCCCAGCTTCTGCCCGATGTGCAGCCGGTGATTATCCACGGTACGAGGACTCAGGTTGAGTTCCTCCGCGATCTGCCCCGACGTTTTTGATTCCGCGATCCGCACGAGGACACTGTATTCCATTGCGGTAAGGTCACGAAAATCCTCGTCCGCGGACCGCTGCCTGCGAGCGAAATCGAGTGCCTGCGCAGTTAGTACGGGGCTGACAAAGCATCGTCCATCCAGCACGGCCCTGATGGCTTCGAGAATATCCTCCTCGGCGCTGTCCTTGAGCAGATAGCCGGACACCCCGTAGTCCATGGCCCTGTTGAAGACAGAATCTTCATGGTGCATCGTGAGAACGAGTATGGCAACCGTCGAGTCCTCATCGTGCAGCTGTCTGGCAACTTCCAGTCCGTCC
>PKTF01000274.1 GCA_002869275.1 Ignavibacteria bacterium
CGGACCGGTCCACGAATTATTTTCTCGGTGATCTCGGTTCGGGTACGGGCACGCTTCCGGGTTCGGGTTATGACGGGTTGGTGAATTTTGACGACCTGGTGTTCTTCGCAGGGGTGTACAGAAAACCTCGACCGCATTGGACAGGAACGGACGCCGAGGCGAACTTCGGTCCGGCAGTGGAGCACAAATCCCTCGGGCAGCGCTTCGGCATCCCCGAGCCGGACAACAAGATTCATTTCGAGGATCTGATGCTCCTGGCACTCAATTACAATTCCGTGCCAAAGCGCAGTCCGGTCATCACCCCACCTGCGGATGCAATGGCGCTCGAGCTGCGTTCAGAGCGTGACGGCGACGAGCTTATCGTAACGCTGCATCTCGCCAATGACGGACAGCCCGTCAAGGGACTGTCGGTCGAGCTGCGATTTGATCCGTATCGGATGTCCGTAAAGAACATCACGAGAGGACTGCTCTTCGGTCCGGAAAGTCCGCATGCATTCTTCCATGCTGCAGCGAATGGCGATGCAATCACCATCGATGGCGCGCTGCTCGGCACCGGTGCGGCGACGTCGGGATCCGGCTGCCTTGCAAAGATCCGTTTTGCGGATATCGAGGCCTGGGACAATACGATTGAAGTCGGGGAGGTCCTGCTTCGGGATATCAACAACCATGAGATACCGTTTCGAATTGAGCGCTATTCGAATGTCGATGCCACACCTCATGCGTATCGACTGCAGCAGAACATCCCCAATCCGTTCACCACTGCCACCGAGATCCGTTTCCAGATCCCTGAGCAAGAATTGGTGACGATAGAGATTCACGACATGCTGGGTACACGGATAGCAACGCTCGTCGAGGACATTCGCGCTGCAGGCATGCACGCGGTTACCTGGTCAGGAAGGGATATCTCCGGAGTGCGCTTGCCGACAGGTCCGTACGTCTGCACCATGCGAGTTGGATCCCTGATCATGAGCAAGGTAATGCTTCTCCAGCGATGACCGCGGGATTGTCCAACTCAATTGGATGCTTCCTGCAGTGACTATTGGACTATTGACACACCACAATTCGCATGGAGGACTCTATGCCACGCAAACACATGCTATTCGTATGCCATAAGTATATAGACGTCTCACGATATCTCCTGACATTACTTCTTCTCATGACGGTGCTTCCCATGACTTTCTTTGCGCAGGGAGTTATCGTCAGCAATGATTCAAGTGCTGTTCCCGAAGCATCGGCGATGTTTGAAGTGCGCAGCGTCGATAAAGGAATGCTGCTTCCGCGCATGACCACGGCACAGCGCGATGCAATAGCCAGTCCTGCTCCTGGTCTGGCAATTTTCAATACCACGACAAACTGCCTGGAATACTACACAAGCATCGGATGGATGTCGATATGCGGATGTAGTGCACCGCCGGTGGCGACCATCACTTCGCCGGACAGTTCATACCTGAATATCACATCGATTAGCGTAAGCGCTCTCCTCCCACCCAACGCCTCTGGTCAATGGTTGGCCTCAGGCGGATCGTTTGCGAATCCATCCAGCCCGACGACGACGTTCTCAGGTAGTACGGGGGTTCCCTACACTCTGATCTGGACGGTCACGAATAATTGTGGAGCTGACAGTGATACGATTTCTGTTGATTTCAATACCATGGATGGCGTCTACGTCAGTGTCAGCGGAGACGACAGCAATCCGGGAACGCCGGCCAGTCCGTTGAAAACCATCGCAGCCGGAATTACCAAGACGCAGTCGTATAGCTACAGCAAGGTCTACGTCTCCGAAGGTACCTATGCCGAGCAGGTACAGCTCGTCGCAGGGATCAATCTCTACGGAGGGTATCAGGCCGGCACGTGGACGCACGCCCCTGCCACCTATACGACTACCATTCAGTACGAAGAAACAGCCATGAAAGGAGAAAGCATCAGCAGTACGACGATCGTCGATGGCTTTACGATCGACGGTACCGCATCGGCTTCGACGGAAAACATCTATTCACTCTATCTCAAAAACTGCAGCAGCGTGCAGGTGACCGACTGTATAATTAAATCTGGCAATGGAAAGGCTGGAACTACATGGACCTACACTGCTGTCCCTGGCACGAATGGTTCTAACGGCACTAATGGAGGACTGGGTAAGGCAGAGGGAGGATCCCCGCCTGTACCCGGAAGTGGTTATGGTGCCGCCGGTGATGGTGGTTCACCTGGACTCGGTATGACAGGAGGGAGTTCTGGAGCAAGTGGTGCTGATACAGGTGGAGGGGCCGGAGGTAACGGCGGTTTATCTGGTGGAACAGCAAGTAGTGGAGGGGACGGTGCAAATGGACAAGATGGTGCACATGGCGCAAATGGTTCAGGAGGTGCCAGTTTTGGATCTATTAACGCAACCGGACTTTACCAGATAGCGCCTGATGGTGGCTTGGGTGGAAACGGCCAAAACGGCGGTTCTGGTGGTGGCGGTGGCGGCCAGGCCGGAGGATATATCGACAATCCGATCCTTCCGGATGAGTTGTTTTATGGTGGTGCCGGTGGTGGCGGGGGTTCCGCTGGAACCGGCGCTGAGGGAGGCGCTGGAGGAGGATCCGGGTATGGCTCCTTTGCGGTTTGGCTAATCAGTTCCTCCCTGAGTCTGTCGAACAGCAGCATCATTACCGGAAAAGGAGGTGATGGTGGAAATGGTGTTGATGGTGGAACAGGTGGTACCGGTGGCTCAGGTGGTACCGGTGGCCTGGGACCCGATATGGGAAGCGGCCGCGTTGGTCACGCCGGTAACGGCGGTGATGGAGGTGATGGTGGCATGGGTGGTAACGGCGGCGGTGGCGGCGGTGGTCCGTCCATTGGAATCGTTAAAGTAAGCGGCAGTTCTGTTACAAAATCGAATGTAACATTCACAATTGGTGCAGGTGGAACCGGAGGTACCGCTGGACGTGGATATGGCAATGATGGTGCCACTGGCCTCACTGCTCAGGAACATACGCCATGAGACAGTCAATCAATCGAAATATAATCCGCGGAACGATTCTCTTGTCGCTCCTGCTAATAACCATGTGCTGGGCCCATGGCTATGCCCAGCACCTGACGATTCGAAATGACGCGACCATGCGATTACATGGCAGCGCGGTCATGAGAATCGCAGGGGACCTGACCGCCCAGGGAAGCTATGTTTCCGACCAGGCTTCGAAAACGGTCATTGGCGGATCCAACGACGCCTATATCACGGGCAGCATTCGTCCGGGAGCTGTGTCGAAATTCGGCAGCGGCACGCTGTATGTGAAACATGGCTTTTCTACTGACGGATTCATCACGCTCAACGATGGAAACATCGTTACTCTGACAACCCCGCTGACTCTCGGAACGACCTCACGGCTGATCGGTGAATCGCAATCGCAGTACGTTATCGGACGTGCAGCGGCCAATCGCACCGTCGGAACGGGTTCGTCCGATTTCGGCGGACTTGGCTGCTCCATCACGTCCGGCGCGACAGATATCGGCGATACACGACTGACGCGGTTGTCGGGTCCGGGCACCGCGGTTTCGGACGCCACGTACGCTGGTATCAATCGGCAGTGGTGGCTGTATCCCGACACGGATCCGACAGGCGGCAGAACTCTTACATTCAGCTGGGAACTCGATGACGATAACGGCAAGGACCTGACAAAACTTCAGATCTGGAAAAGTACCGACTATGGAGTATCCTGGTCACAGGTAGGCGCCACGCAGGACGCGTCCGCGACACGCGTGGTGACGCTCACCGGGGAAACCACGCTCGGCAGGTACACGGTGAGTGACATCAATAATCCCCTGACCAACGCCAGTTCGTTCGCGACCAACCTGATCTGCGATCCGACACCACAGTTGATCACCTCGACGACACCGTCGGCGAAACAGACGGTGGCGGTCAAGTATCTCGGCGGCGCCAGCGGAAAAGTCTACGGCCTGTCGGTCCGCTTCCGCTTCGATCCGACCATTGTCTCC
>PKTF01000295.1 GCA_002869275.1 Ignavibacteria bacterium
CAATCCGACTGGTTCTGGCAGAAAGAACTACCCCAATCCCTTCAATCCAACGACAACGATTCAGTATATCCTGCAGAAACCACGGCGCGTCTCACTCATCGTGACCGATCTCTACGGCCGGGAAGTCCGTCGCCCGCTCGATCGCAGCTTTGAGGAAGCAGGATCACATCAGATGCAGTTCGATGCAGCAGAATTACCGTCTGGCGTGTATTTCTACAGTTTGATCGCAGGTGGGCAGCGACATACGAGAAAGATGGTGGTGCTGCGGTAGGACGTTGACGACGCGTCCCTGGCGCTATGAATCCGGTTGGTCATATCCGCTTCGTACCGCCTGTTCCATAGCTGTGAGCTCTTCATCGGACAGAAAGTGAAAGTGTGCCGATCTCTTCCTTGCTGAGAGACGGCCGCTGTTCTGCAGACAGAACTGTATGAACAGATCAATCAGGCGATCGGGCATGTCAATGATGTCCTGTATCGCCTTCTTGTTCCTGTCATAATTGGCCAGAAAGCTGAGTTCCTCAACAAGCTCTTCGTTGATCGTTTTCGTGACAAATTCGAATAGCGCTTCAGCCTGGATCGTCATATCGATATACCGGTACCAGCAAGCGGTATCATTCTCGACCGTCATTTGCCCCAGTTCATCCATGTGATAATCGATGAGCTGAAGCAATGGTCGCGAGAACGACTCCAATGAAGTATCGTAGTCCGCCGGATGTTTTACCATGACTGCCGAAACCGGGAACATAAGTCCTTGTGGAACCATCCCCTGCAGCGAGAGGATGTTATGTATCAGGAAACGATGAATCCTTCCATTCCCATCCTCGAACGGGTGCAGAAAAACAAAGCCGAAGGCAATCGTCGCCGCATGGACGACCGGAGATACGTTGCCGGCTTTCATCCGTTTATGGGATGCGATCAAACCCTCCATCAGAGCCGGAAGGTCCGCAGGTCTGGGACTGACGAAGTGAATACGCTCTTTCTGAAAGGCAATTGCCTGTCCAACGTAGTTCTGACTCGTGCGGTACTCACTATCCTTGAACCGTGGGTCAACAATACGGTTCTGAAGCTCTATCAAACGCTCCTTGTCGCAAAAGTCCTCCTTTTCAGCAAGCTCCAGCAAGGCAATGAATCTCTCAGTACGTGAGGCATTGGGTTTGAGGTGCTCTATTTCAAAGGATGATTTTGTTTCCTTGTTGTAGAGATAGCTCAGCGCCCGGCGAAGAAGTTCCGGAGAATATTCGTTGACAATATCTTCACAGCGCTTGCGCAGGTCGGTTGAATCCAGACGGGAAAGCGTCACAGTTCGCCTGACGACCGGACAAAACGCTGCGGGACCGAGAAGGTTGTTGACAATACGCTGACGCCTGGACTTTTCCCCATTCTCAATCGTGTAATAGTCCTTGGCCTCGAGAGCATCGACGTAGTTCCCGGTGCTCAGGTCGCCGACAGGCAACAGCGTACCTGTCAACAGTTCATAGAAAAACCAGATCCTACGTGCATACTTTCCTGTCGGTTTCGATTCGATGTATTCGGTCAGATCTTCCGATGAAACCTTTTCGAAGATTCGACCCAGTAATCCCAGGTTAACGCCGTCGTATTTGAGTGCGAACTCAAGATGGCCGCCAACCGTCTCTCCGGGCCAGTACTGCGCTCTGAAGACTTCATCCACGAAGCCACCCTGAATTTCAGATTTGTGCGTGCCGGCAGTCGATACAGACGACCTGTGCCAGTGCGGCATTCCAACAATCGAGAATTTCTTCAGCAAGAATGCGTATCCCGCCGGTCGAGATTCCAAAACACCTGATTTCACTGACAATCCTTTATAAATTCATTATTTCACTGCAAAAATAGCTATATATCACCACTTTGCCAACTAAAATATTTATTTTTTGACCCAGGCCTGTTAATATCAATACTCGCACGGGTTACGTAGTGGAAGCACAGGAATCGTGCATTAAATGTTATGTTTCTGCAGAATTAATTACATTTCAAGGAGCAACTGCATAATTGGTTACACGCCTTGAGCGTATATGCCGCGGATTCGGTGTAGCGACAACCCATGCTTCGACTTCAGTATTCAGACGAATTCTCACGCTCAACCATGGATACCCGTACTCCAGATCGATTATCGTGGCCGGGGGATCATTACAGCAGCTGCATGAATGTGGGTGGAGCTTCGGCTTCGAACGTCACGCGTTCGCCCGAAGCGGGATGCGTGAACGCGAGGGATGCCGCGTGCAATGCCAGGCCGCGCCTGCGGTCTTTGTGACGTCCATAGATGCGGTCTCCCAGGATCGGATGCCCCATGTCCGAGAGGTGAACGCGGATCTGATGTTTTCGTCCCGTCAGAAGGCGCAGTTCCAGCAGCGAACGGTCCCCGCGTGACTGCATCACGCGCCAGCTGGTCTGCGACAGTTTCCCATTGTGCGGATCGTCGGTGGCGTACATGACATGTGCCTTGTTCTCTGCGAGGAAGCATGTTTCGATGCCGGATGCGTGCTTCGGCACCCCATGCACGACGGCCATGTAACGTTTCTCCACATCCTGCCACCCTTCCTGCAGTCGACGTTTCATATCCCCGCTTTTGGCAAACACCAGGATGCCCGATGTATCCTTGTCCAGTCGGTGTACGATGAAAATCCGTTTGCGGGATTTTGAATTTCCTTTGCGCACGTAATCCGTCAGCACGGCATAGACGGTCGCCGTTTTGTCCGAGAGCGTGCCCATGGTGAGCAATCCGGCCGGCTTGTGCACGACAAGGATATGTGTGTCTTCATGGAGAAGACGAATTCCCTTCGGCAGGTATCCCGCCGCAAGCCTCGTACGTCTGGATGTGCCCATCTCGTTCCTTTGATGATATGCGGTTGATGCATCACTGTTGCGTGCATGGAATATGCCCGACATTGTATGCAGAAGCAACTCCCCTGCAGCTACCACATCAGCAGTGTCACCTTGAACACGGCAAACTCAGCGTTCTCTCACTGGAACACAGCTTCAAGCACTTCTTCACCGTTCTCGACGCGACGCAGGAGTTCCGGGCGCTTCCACCCCTGCCGGCTGCTGTCACCTTCCGTGAGATGTTCACTCTCTTCCTCGAGTTCGTCCAGAAGATCCTCCACGACCGACTCCGTCCAGTCCAACACGTCTTCATTCGCACAGCGAAGCGTCACCCGCTTTTCCGTAACCTTACCCGTGGCAGGATCGGCGTTCAGGCGTACCTGCAGTCCGTACCACGTGTAAGTCATGTGGGCGGGACCGCGATCCATCACGGCGTTGCCAAACGTCGTATCCGTTTCGCCGATCGTCGCGAGGTCCTTCCCCAGTTCAGCCGCATGCAGCACGCGACGGAGACAGGATTCGCAGAAGGACTCTTCAATATCATCATCCGCTGATTCGATACGCATGGCGTCCGCGCAGGCCTGCTGCTCCATGCCCTGACTGAATTCCGCCCGAACCAGTGCCGGCAGGATATCCTGCACGAACTCGTCTCCTGGATTCTGTGCGATGTACTCGCGGGTATTCTTCAACGTTGTTTCCGCAGCAGCATGGTCTCCCCGTGTGAGATGGCCGATGGTTTTTATGACATTGATGGCGGTACTGGTCCGCTTCTCCTGCCACCAATCCTCACCCGACCACTGATGCTCCATCTCGGTCACAATGACGAGCGCTTCTTCGGGATCACCGCGATCGGTGCATCCCTCAATCGCGTCTTCGAGGACGTCATCACGCGAACCCCATTCACTGATCGTCCCGAAGTTGACAATGTAAAAGACCGGGGTGCGGTCCTGCGCACCGAGTCCCCACACATGCAGGTAGATTCCTTCTCCCGTCCGTGTTTTATGAAGGATGTCGCCGATGTACTGCTTGAAAATCGGGCACCAGAAACGACGCTCCCCGCACTCAATCTCCACCTCGTCGCGTGAGAACGGCAGGCGAACCCCGCCGTGCGCC
>PKTF01000302.1 GCA_002869275.1 Ignavibacteria bacterium
CGTCTCGCGCATCGAAGGAGTGGGAATGCCGAAGGCCTCGACGAAGAACACTTTCAGGAACATCGCGATGAACAGTGCATAGATCACCACGCGGCCGTATTCACGAAGGAAGCTTTTTGAATTGAGTTCGGACGCATCACTTCCGTCCGCCACGGTTTCGGCGGTTGGCGTGCTGCTTGTCTCCCCGTTTCCTGTGGTGGAAACCTCTTCCTGCGGCGCTGCGGATTCGCGCTCTTCGGTCATCTCAGTCAATCAGTGTAAAGACGCGGCTGAATCGGATTTTACGGAAGATATTATTGATCGTCTGGTCCATCGACCAGTACACCATCATCGGCGTGCCGACCACATACTCCTCAGGGATGAAACCCCAGAATCGGCTGTCGAGCGAATCATCGCGGTTGTCGCCCATGCCGAAGACATAATTACGTTCTACCGTGTAGGACGCGGAGGGTTTGCCGTCGATGGTGATTTTTCCACCGGCGATGGCGACCGTGTGCCCCTCACGTCGGATGAACGTCGCCCACTCCGCAATATTATCCATCGTGAGATTGATGACGTCACCTTCTGCAGGCACGACCAGCGGACCGTACTGATCCCGGTTCCAGGGCTTGCCGCGCGGAAAAATCATATCGTCGGTATTGTCCGCGGGCAGCGGCTCAAACATGTGATGCACGCCCTCGGGTTCATCCACCTTCTTGCCGTTGATGTACAGTTGTTTGTCGGCGATGCGGATGGTGTCGCCCGCTGTGGCGACGCAGCGTTTCAGGTAGTATTGAAAGGTCTCGGCCTTGTCCTGATCCCGGTTGCCCGGAAAAATGAATACGATCACATCGCCTTTCTCAGGATCGCTGAAGCCGGGAGTGCGCACGTACGGCAGTTCGACTTCGGTGCCGAAGAAAATGCCGAGCAGCGGGATGGTCGGCGGTGTCGTGCCGCCGTAGATGAATTTATTGACGAAGAGGAAATCGCCGGCCATGACGGTATTCTCCATCGATCCGGTCGGAACCTGGAACGACGCCAGCACAAAGCTGTTGAGGACGATGACGGCGACGAGGGCAAAGCCCAGCGATTTCAGGGTTTCCTTGATGCTCTTTTTCATTTCATCCGCCTGAGGGAATAGAGAGTGCGTAAAATATCGTGCTTCTGGTTATGAGAAAAAAGTACGGGAGGCGCGAGTCGTTTGTTACAGAGGGGAGGGGATTTGCCCTAGTCCTCCATCGACAGCACGGCCAGGAAGGCCTCCTGCGGCACTTCAACCGCGCCCACCTGCTTCATGCGCTTCTTTCCTTCTTTCTGCTTTTCCAGCAGCTTGCGCTTGCGCGAAATATCGCCGCCGTAGCACTTGGCGGTCACATTCTTGCGCAGTGGTTTGACCACGTCGCGCGAAATCACCTTGGTACCGATCGCCGCCTGAATGACCACCTCGAACATCTGCCGCGGAATCAGCTCCTTGAGCTTGCGGCACAGACGGCGGCCCCAGTCGTAGGCCTTGGAACGGTGGACGATGCTTGAAAGCGCATCGACGGGTTCGCCGTTCAACAGGATATCGAGCTTGACCAGGTCCGATTGGCGGTTGTCCACGAAATCGTAATCGAAGGATGCATATCCCCGGGAAACGGATTTCAGCTTGTCATAGAAATCGAAAATGATTTCCGACAGAGGCAACTCGTAGTGGATATCCGCGCGTGTCGGATCGATATATGTCGTGTTGTGATAGATGCCGCGGCGGTCCATGCAGAGCTTCATGATATTGCCCATGTACTCTGACGGTGTGATGATCTGCGCCCGGATAAACGGTTCCTCGATATGATCGATGTCTCCCGGAGGAGGCATGTCGGAGGGATTATCCACGGTAACGATTTCGAGTTCTTCCTTGAGGATCACGCGGTATTCGACGTTCGGCACCGTGGTGATGATGGAGAGGCCGAATTCGCGTTCGAGACGCTCCTGCGCAATTTCCATGTGCAGCAGTCCGAGGAAGCCCGCGCGGAAACCGAAGCCCAGAGCAGCCGAAGTCTCCGGCTCGTAAATGATGGACGAATCGTTGAGGTGCAGTTTGGACAGTGCGTCGCGCAGGTCCTCGAAATCCTCGCTGACCGTGGGATACAGTCCGCTGAACACCATCGGTTTGACTTCTTTATAGCCCGGCAGAGGTGCCGGCGCGCCTTTTTTCGCGTGCGTGATGGTGTCACCCACATTGGTGTCGGCCACCGTCTTGACACCAGCGATGAGATATCCGACGTTCCCTGCCGCGAGTTCGCCCGTGCGGTTGCGGCCACGCTTGAGAATGCCCACCTCTTCGACTTCGAATTCCTTGCCGTTGGCGAAGAATTTGATCACCTCTTTTTCACGGATCACGCCCTGCATGACGCGCATGTAGACGACGGCGCCGCGATACGAATCGAACACGGAGTCAAAAATCAGCGCCTGAAGCGGGGCCGTCGAGTCGCCCACGGGATGCGGGACGCGTTCGATCACGGCCGTGAGAATTTCATCGATCCCGACTCCCGTTTTCGCGCTGGAGGGGATGATGTCAGCCGGATCGCAGCCGATCAGGTCGACGATGCCCTGGGTGACTTTATCGACTTCCGCACTGGCGAGATCGACTTTGTTGATGACGGGAATGATTTCCAGACCGGCTTCGATCGCGAGGTAAAGATTGCTGATCGTCTGCGCTTCGATGCCCTGCGTGGCATCCACGACGAGAATGGCGCCTTCGCAGGCATTCAGCGAACGCGAGACCTCGTAGGAAAAATCCACGTGTCCCGGGGTATCGATAAGATTCAGTGTGTATTCGTTCTTGTCGCTGTGCGTGTACTTCATTTGCACCGCATGCAGCTTGATCGTGATCCCGCGCTCCTGCTCGAGGTCCATATCGTCGAGCACCTGGTTGTTCTTCAGGTCCCGCTGCGTAATCGTTCCCGTCCGTTCAAGCAGACGGTCGGCGAGGGTTGATTTGCCGTGATCGATATGCGCGATAATGCAGAAATTGCGTGTTCTATTCATGGGTCTCATTCATTACACTTGCGTACAGCAAAACAATATAACAGAATTCGGACAGGCAGGAAAGGCAATACGCGCTGTATGCGATTCGTAATACGCAGTGCGGGGCAGGCGAAGAGGAGTCAGGCGCTGTGGTTTTCGATCAGCTTTTTGGTGTGCTGCTGGCGGTAGGTGAAGAGCTGCTCGATGTGTCGGGCAAGGAAGAGGCGATGCGCCAGCCGGCCGAGTGCGCCTAAAGGCAGCTCATACTCGACGGAGTCGTTGAGAAGTGTGTGTCCGTTGCAGAGGAGGACGAATTCGCGCGTTTGTTTCCATCGGCGAAAAGGACCGCTGAGCATCACATCTGTCAGGCGGCGCGGCGGATCGATCACCTCGAAGCGCATGTGCCACTTCTGTGAGATGAAGGGAAACGGCCACACGCGCAGGATTATCTCCACGCCTTCGCCCGGTGCGTCGTGTTGAAGGATCCGCACCCTGGTTCCAGGCGGAGTTATCCGCGCGAGGTTCGCCGGATCAGTGTGGAAACCGTACACCACATCCTGATCCGCCGCGATTTCTATGGATCGCGAGAAATACTGCATCAGTGTATAACATAGAGAATTACATGAGAAATGCACAGGTCGTGACAAATTTTTTTCACCTCAGCCGACTCTGCCCTTCCTGCTCCGCATTGCTTGCGAACGGGAAAAACCATATTTTTCAGGACATCATTTTTCCGCATGCCTTTATACAGGATTAAGATTCATGCAAACGACGATGACTGTAGACCGAATATTCGCGATACCTGAGAAGAAGTCTCTCAGCACGACGGCGTGGATCGGAAGCTTTGCGCTTTTGACGGCCCTCGGCGCTCAGATCGTTCTTCCGACCATCCCGGTCCCCTTTACGCTGCAGACCTTTTTCGTGCTGCTTTCCGGCGCGCTGCTGGGTCCGCGCAAG
>PKTF01000146.1 GCA_002869275.1 Ignavibacteria bacterium
GGTCGAACCTCATTGCCAAGTATCCCGTGGGCACGCAGCACAGCGGTACCGTGCGCAACCTGACCAACTTCGGCGTCTTCGTCGAGCTGGAGCCGGGTGTTGACGGCCTCGTGCACATCAGCGACCTGTCGTGGACGAAGAAGATCCGCCATCCGGGAGAACTGGTCAAGAAAGCCGACAAGATCGACGTGGTCATTCTCGGCATCGACACCGACCAGCGCCGCATCTCGCTTGGACACAAGCAGGTGCAGGACAATCCCTGGGACGCTTTTGAGACACAGTTCGCCGTCGGTACCGACACCGAAGGCAAGATCGTGCGCCTCATCGAGAAGGGTGTCATCGTCGAACTGCCCGCGGGCGTCGACGGATTCGTGCCCAGCTCGCAGCTCGCGACCAAGCAGGTCAAGAACATCCCCGAGAACTTCAAGGAAGGCGATGGCCTCCCGCTCCGCGTCATTGAATTCGACAAGGACAACAAGAAGATCGTGCTGTCCGTCGTTGAGTTTTTCAAGGACAAAGACACCGAAGCACTCGAAGCCTATCTCGCATCGCACGGCCTCCTCAACGCCGCCGACGCCGAGAGCACCGATGTGAAGCCCGAGGATCTCAACTTCGACGATGTCTGAGTTCCCCGGTCACTGACCCCGTAATGCAAAGCCCCCCGAATTTCGGGGGGCTTTGTTGTTTCGTGCAGATCGCCATGCTGCGCTACCACTACTGACAGGATTTGTATATTTCGGCAAATCGCACATTGCTCGACAGGCGCGCATGCAGAATCTGCAAATCGAAACGGTAACAATTGAGAATGTCGACGATCTCGGCTTCTTCTGCATCAGCAGTAAGAAGCACCCGGGCTATGTGTCCAAGCGCGCGTGGCTGGAGAAGCGTTTCAAGGAGGGACTGCACATTCTCTACACCATGCAATGTCCCTACACCGGGAAGATCGTGCGCGAATTACCCGACGTTGCCCGTCGCCATAACATCGTGCTCAATCTCTGGGAAATCGACGATCCCGCCGAGGCACGCGAAATCATGCCTTCACCTTACGGCACATTCGCTCTGATTCATGACGGACGTTTGCTCGAGGACCATCCCATCAGCACGACCCGTTTCCGCAACATTCTGCAGAGGGAACTGAATCTCTCTGAAAGCAGTCTGTAGCTGTATGGAGAATCCCTGGCTCCACATCCCGCTTGACGATTACGAAGGCCACATGGCGCATACGGATGTTGCTCAGGACATCCTTCTCGCCGATGTGTTGGAACTTGCGGTGAGAAGACATGCCCCTTCGTCACTGGCGGTCATCGGATGCGCAGGTGGAAATGGATTCGACCGACTCGCCGCGTTTTCGCTGGAACGCGTTGTGGCAGTGGATATCAATCCAATCTATGTTCAGAACGTACGGAAGCGATATGAAGCGATGTTGCCGGGATTGCAGTTGATCGCGGGAGATATTCAGGATGATGGAGTGAGCTTCACTTCTGTGGATCTCATCATTGCCGGACTGCTTTTCGAATACGTCGATTCTGATCGGACGCTGACGCGGCTGCATGCGTTGCTGCGTCCGGGAGGTGTTCTCGTGTCTGTCATACAGCTCCCCTGCGAGCAGACCGCAGTAACACACACTCCGTATACCTCACTCAACCGGCTCGAAGGATACATGCGACTCATCTCGCCGGAGCAGCTGACAGAGATGGCGGTTAAATGCGGATTCAAGGAAATTACATCATCCCTTCTACGGTCTGCAGCAGGGAAACCATTTCAGTTGCTGGAATATCAAAGAACAGCGAAATAGCAGAATTGCTCGAAGGGAGAGTGACGCTCCGATTATCTAGTACTGTGCGCGTTGTACTCTGCATTTCGCAGTGTCCACTTGTATAGATACGATTCTGTCCTCCTGCAATAAATATACCCGGGTAATATTGCATTTTATATATTACCCGGGTATATTTGTGCATCTGATCGATTCATTTTCAACAAGGACGAACGATGTACACACAAATTGCTAAGCACTGTATTGCCTTCGAGGGGGAGCGCTGTATCGCACGGGGTGATTTGCTTCATGTTGCCGCGGAGGTGAAATCCATTCTCGATGCACGGCCTGATGCCCTGATCCTCACGTTCGATGCCGAGACGAGCAAGATCGTGGAGATCGATTTTCGCGGAAGCGCTGAGGATGTTCAGGAGCGGTTGCACGATCTCTTGAAAGAAGAGCCCGCCGAGAATGGGACAACGCCAGAGAAACATAAAGGTCCGGGACGACCGAAACTGGGTGTTGTCTCTCGCGAGGTCACGCTCCTTCCACGGCACTGGGAATGGCTCTCGCAGCAGCAGGGCGGTGCCTCGGTCACGTTGCGGAAGCTGGTGGAGCAGGCCCGCCGTGAAAACGCCGGCAAGGACCGCATCCGTCATGCACAGGGCGTCACCTACGCATTCATGAACGCCATCGCCGGCGACCTGCCCGGCTACGAGGAAGCGCTTCGTGCGCTGTATGCCGGGGATCAGCCGCGCTTCGACGAATTCGTTTCACAGTGGCCGGTCGATATCCGGGATCACACACGCAGCCTCGCTGCGACAGCGTTCGAAGTGTAATTCGGCGTCCCGCTTCATTTTGGTTTGACAGCACATCGGTGCGATGCACTATCTTCCGAACGTCGAACAACCGGAGACCTCATGAAAGCTGCATGTTTTTCGCTCGTACTTTTCCTTCTGACCATTCCCGGGTTGCATGCGCAGACGGGGAGCATGACCGACTACCCTCAGATTTCCGTCAGCGGTGAGGCCGTCGTCTACGTCGTGCCCGACAAGATCGTCATCACGCTTGGAGTGGAAACCTGGGACCTGTCCATCGAAGAGGCCAAGACAAAGAACAATGATATTATCAAGGATGCCCTGAAGACGGTTCGTCGTCTCGGCGTGCCGGACAAGGAAATCCAGACAGATCACCTATCGATCGAACCCCGCTACAAAGACAGCTACCGGAAAGAGGAATTCATCGGCTTCTTTGTGCGTAACACCCTTGTTGTCACGCTCGATGCGCCGGAGAAGGTGGAAATGCTGATCACTCGTGTCCTGGATGCGGGAGTGAATCACATCCACGGCATCGATTTCCAGAGCACGCAGTTCAAGAAACATCGCGAGGAGGCTCGCACGCTTGCGCTGTTGGCGGCGAAAGAAAAAGCACAGAACATGGCTGCGGTGCTCGATCAGAAGATCGGTCGTCCGATGAAGATCTCGGAAAACTATACAGGCACTCCCTGGGGATACTGGTCCGGCTGGGGCTACGGCCGCAACCGGGGCATGACGCAGAATGTCATGCAGAACATTGCCGAGGGCAGCGGCGAGATTGCCGAGACGATCGCCCTCGGAAAAATCGCCGTCCGCGCGAAAGTAGGCGTCACGTTTTCACTTCAGTAGCCGCGTCGTGTCCTACAGTTTCACCAGTTTCCCGCTGTGACGACGGATATTGCCCACCAGGTCGACGGCCTCGAAGCGGTACAGGTATGTTCCCGCAGGAAGAGCGTCGAGATCCAGCGACGTCGTGTGTCTGCCGATGTTCCCCTGCAGCTGAGGTACCGTGGCCAGCGCCTTTCCCTCGAGGTTGTAGAGTTTCAGTGACAGGTCGCGCACGGTTCGGGTGAGGAGATAGGAAAAACGCGTCGAGCTCGAGACGGGATTCGGGAATCCCTGAACATCGGTGATCCATGTGATCCCACAAAGCGGGAGCGGCACCGACGCGGAATTGTTGTATTCACAGAACTCGCCGAATGCATTCTGTCCGTCGATACGGGCATGGAATTCGATGCTGCCCGCGTTTTCGGGGATCACGATATCTGTTCCGATCAGCGTAGAGCTGTTCACGGCCATTTCCTCGATGACGACCCTGTCGAGCTGAAGCGTATCAGTGTCA
>PKTF01000235.1 GCA_002869275.1 Ignavibacteria bacterium
CCGCGTTCCTCCCGGGTAATTTCGAAGCTCGATACGGAGGTCGTCATGCGTGATCCGAAAATTCTTCGATGTGTTGTTCTCACCGCGCTGCTGCTGACGGGAGCGGGAGGTCTCGAAGCCGCCGATCCTCCGGGCTTGGCTGAAGAGTTGCGTTTCCCGGTGTTGCTGCTGCCGAATCGCGGGCAGTGGGAGGACGGTGTGCTGGCCATGACGTTGCCGGGCCGCAGCCGTGTGATCTTTCGTGATGACGGGATCCTGTTTCTTCGGGAACGCAAGGAACGGATCATGGACCTGCCGGGTGAGAATCCAGCCGGGGAACCTGAGGATGACGGATACGATCGAGCGTTTCTGCGTTTCGCGCCGGGGGTATGGAAAAGACTACTGACCGAGGGCGATGAAAGGGTCACACGGGTGCAGTTCTATGTCGGGGAAAGAGAGCACTGGCGAGAGCAGGTACCGGCACTGGAGTCGGTGACCTATCGCGAGGTCTTTGACGGTGTGGACCTGACAGTACGTACCACGGGCGCGTCGCTGCGGTTGGAGCTCGATGGGATGTCGCCCGGACAGTTTCTGGCACACAGCACGATTGAAGGGGACCGGACACTGGCGGATGATCTGCTTGGAGTCGATTGTTGGAAGGCGGTTGTGCAGGAATCCGTAGCTACGACCTCAGCAGGCAGCCGAACATCGGCATCTTCAGTGCACGATTCTCTGCGTGACAGTGTGCGTTTCCGCATGCCCGACCGTTACCCCAACGGGGATAGTCACTATTGGACGGAGTTCACAACACTGTTTTTTGGCAAGAACGAAGCGAACTTGGATACTTTTGATGGGTCTTGTACTCCGAATATTCATGTAGATCGTCATGGTCGATTTACTTTTGCGGGAATGGTATATAGAGCAGGACTGCCCACAACGCCCAATGCCTATCAGAAGAATCTGATCGCGGATGGACCAAGAATCGAGCTTGGTCTCTGGCACCACTTCTTTGGCAGATTTCGCTGCGACGGTATCACACCGGACTATCTGACGTATTTCGGGATGGAAGGACGCGACCTCAGGACGGCAATGGATCAGGCTCAGCAGGAAATCCACAACAACCGAGTGTATACGCTACATGGATTGATTGAGTCATGGTCCACCGAGCGAGATCACCCATACTACCCGATAACCGCGGGAGCGCTGGAACGCCGTTACGCGATCGACAGCATGCGTTCCATGTACCTTGCCTGCTTCGACACGACAGGCATGCTCGCGTATGGAAGCAGACTGAATTGCATTCCGGGACAAGGCGGGGGAGCCAGCTACCGACCGCTACGAATCGGTCATGATGATCATGTATATATCTGCGGTGACAACGTGTTGCGAGAACTGCCGTATGTGAGTCCTGGTGTCTTTCAGGATACAGCAACAGTCAAGCGCTCCTTTCTGATGAAGCTTACGCCGGATTGCGATTCGGTGGTGTACTGCACCTATCTTCCGGAAACGACACAAGTCGTGGATGTCGGGGCGGATGCAGAGGGATATGCCACATTGCTCGCGGGTAACAAGGGACATTTCCCCATGAAGAATGCGTTTCAGCCGGTATGCAAAGAACAGGGAGATTTCGTCATCGCGCGGTTTTCTCCTGCGGGGGACTCCCTCGTGTTCTCGACCTATCTTGGAGGCGATTTTCTGGAAGGCCACGCGGGATATCTCGGGTATACTCCTCAATTGCTGGTAACTCCGAGCGGGGAGAGCCATGTGGTAAGCATCACGCGCTCCGAGGACTTCCCGCTGCACCGCCCGCTGCAGACGACCTACCGGTACACGGGTTTCGGCATGCATCGTGAGTCCGACCTGGTTCTGGCCGGCTTCGCGGCAGACGGCTCCATTCTGTACAGTACCTACTGGGGCGGATTGCATGAGGAGTACCCATTATCCTTGAACCTGACACCGTGCGGCACGATTCTGATCAGCGGAAGCACGAACTCGCCGGATTTCCCGGTTTGTAATCCGACAGCCTTCAGCACGCGTGACACGAGCGGGTGGCGGCAGTTCGTGATGCTCTTTGATCCCGTGAATGTTCGCGTTCGTTCGATGTACATGCAACGGGATTCCGGCCATTCATGGCTGAGGGACGCAGATTTCGATCCAACGGGGCATATGTACATGCTGGGCGCAGCGCAGTTCGGTTTCGATCAGTACAACGGCTATCTCTATTCTCCTGAGGATCATCATTACTCTGCAACACTCAGCCGCATGCATTTCCCGCTTTGCGGTGAAGATCTGCCGCTGGGTACGGCGGGCTTTCGCGATACCATTCTTGTGGATTCGGTGCGGGGGTTCATCTCGCACGGTATTTTCGATCTGCGGGTGCTGCTCCGCAATCCCGATACGTTGCGTCCCGCCCTGCGCGTGCGTTCGCGCATCAAACTACCACCCGGACTCCGACTCTACCCAACCGAGGACGCAAGGAAAGCGCCGCTGCCCGAGAATATTCCGCCCGGCGGCACAGCCATCGTCAGCTGGAAGGTGGAACTCGACACCGCCGAACTTGGCGGCTGGGCAGGACTCCGCAACCGGGTGCTCATGGTACGAATCGAGCATGAGTTCAAGATCGGCGGCACTGAGGACAATTGCCTCAACTCCTTCGCCCACGATGAGATTCCGATCTATATCGTGCGCGATGACAGTCGCACCGAGCTGATATGCGAACTCACCCTGCCGGATTCGCTCGGCCTGGCGCCGGGCGGTATCGGTTATGATCCCGAAACAGTCGCCGTGCAGGGACTATTGCGCAACACGGGTACAGCTCCGGCACTGCCCGGACGCGCGGTCCTACGCCTGGGAGGCATGGGACTACACTGCGATCCTGCTGTGGACAGCGTGCGCAACTACCCGCAAATCCCACCGGGCGCGAGCCTGCCGCTGAGCTGGACGCTACGTCCGCGTCCCCGCGCCGTCGCGCGCGCAATCGAAGTCCAGATGCTCGCCATCGACGAACGCGAGATCGCCACGCGCTGCACGGCCGCGATCGCCATCGCAGGGCATCCGGCACTCTCCTGTGCCATCACCGTGCCCGATACCGTACGTATCGACGCCGACGGCCACATGCAGCCTGCGCTGCTGCCGGTGGACCTCACGCTGTTGAATCTGCTCGATACGCTCGTGCGTGATGTGACAGCACGGTTGGAGTTGCAATCCGGCAGCAGGCTCGAACTTGCCTCGGGTGAACTACCGGATCGCCAGTGGTCCCATGTGCAAAGCAATAAGGAAGTCACCGGCCGGTGGCTACTCGCATTGCGCGATGCGCCGCTGTATCCGCTGCGCGAGACCGTGCGGATTCGCTACCGCACGCTGCTCGATACGATATGGCGCAGCTGTGAGGCCGAGCTGGTACTGTTCCCGGAAGCGGGCGTGCTGCAGTGCATGCTGACAGGAGACAGTCTGCTCACCGCTACGGATGTAGAAGCGGCGAAGCCTTACAGGCTGGGCGCCGTGATCAGCAATACGGGCACGCTCCCGGTGGACATTGACCGCTACGAGCTGCGTATCGCCCCGGGAGGCGCCTCACCGGTGGCCGGTCTCGAGAGCATCTCCACACTCACACAGGCGGGTACGACGCTTACGCCGGGATCCACGCACAGCCTGTCCTGGGATCTGCGGGCCTATGTGCTGCTCGTAGAACGCACGGCGGTATGCACGGTCACGGCCTATGATGCGGCGGACAGTGTCCTCACCGTTTGTACCCAAACTCTGCACATCGAAGCAGTGGACGGACTGCGCTGCGCCATTCGCACGGCCGATTCGGTGCGCTTCCACCGTGATCCCGCGCGCTACGAACCGGAACCGCTGGCCGTGGACATCGACCTGCGCGACGTACTCGATGAAGCGCTGAGCGGCATCGAAGCGGAAATCGATCTCAC
>PKTF01000342.1 GCA_002869275.1 Ignavibacteria bacterium
CGTTTCGGCAGCATCAAGGGAGAAGACGGTGCTGAGATAGAGGTTACCAAGGGACGCTACATTCAGCTGCAGGAATCCCACGACCGCCGCGTACGCGAAGATGCATACCGCGCCCTGTATGGCGCCTACAACAACTGGAAGAACACCCTGTCGGCGACATTGAGCGGACAGGTGAAGAAGGAGATGTTTTTCGCGCGTGCGCGATCATACGACAGCACTCGTCACATGGCGCTGTACGAGGACAACATTCCCGAATCCGTATACGATAATGTCGTTCGGACGGTCAACGAAAATCTTGAGCCGCTGCATCGTTCCATCACGCTGCGCAAGAAGCTGCTGAAGCTCGATACCGTGCGTCCGTGGGACCTCTACGTGCCCCTCGCCTCAGATGCGAACTATCATTTTCCCTACGACAAGGCCGTGGAACTGGTCGGCAATGCCATGAAGGTGCTCGGGCCGGCATACGACCGCGACCTGCAGACCGGACTGACCAGCGGCTGGATCGACGTATACGAAAACAAGGGCAAGAGTTCCGGTGCGTATTCCGCCTGGACCTACGGCGCGCATCCTTTCGTCCTGCTGAACTACTCCGACACGTTGAAGGATGTTTTCACACTGGCCCATGAAATGGGTCACGCAATGCATTCCTACTACACCTGGAAAAACCAGCCCCCGGTGTACGGCGGCTACACGATTTTCTGTGCTGAAGTTGCTTCGACGACAAATGAAATGCTGCTCGTCGATCACATGCTGAAAACCGGTGATGATCGTGAATTGAAAAAGCATCTGCTGTTCCATCACATCGACACCATTCGCGGTACCGTTTACAACCAGGCGCTGTTTGCCGAGTTCGAGCAGTTCATGCATCAGTCGGCTGAAAGCGGCATTCCGCTCACCGTCGACCACTTGAGCGGAAGAATGTCGGAGTTGTATGAAAAATATCTCGGGCCGGATTTCCAGGGAGACGATTTCTATGCGATGAACTGGTCGCGCATCCCGCATTTCTATCGCAGTTTTTACGTGTTCCAGTACGCTACAGGGCTGTCCGCCGCGGCCGCGCTGTCACGCTCCATCCTTACCGGTGCGGATGGCGCCCTCGATCGTTACCTCGGTTTCCTCAAGTCGGGAAGTTCAAAGTATTCCATTGAGCTTTTGCGCGACGCTGGAGTGGACATGTCGAAACCCGATCCCATCGCCGCGACGGCAGGGTTGATGAATGACCTGCTGGACCAGGTGGAGAACCTGTTGTAGACTTTCGGATTTGAAAAAAACAGAGAACCCCGCCACTGGCGGGGTTCTCTGTTTTTATCACTTGCGGGGTGCCATCAGGCAGTCGGAGGCGTCTCCGGTTTGTCCTCGGATTTCTCCTCGTCCTTCGGAGCTTCCTCCTCGGCAGGAGTCTCCTCTGCAGGTGCGTCAGCCGCTTCGACCGGTGTTTCGCTTGCCGGTGCTTCCTCCGCTGCGGGGGCTTCCGTTGCGGGAGCTTCAGCTTCCGCTGGTGCCTCCTCAGCAGGAGCTTCCGCAGGTGCATCCTCAGCAGGAGCTTCGGCAGCCGGTGCCGGAGTTTCCTCGGCGGGAGTTTCTTCCACCTTCGGAGCCTCTTCCGCCGGTGTCTCTACTGCAGGAGATTCTTCTGCGGCGGCTTCAGCAGGTGCAGGAGTTTCGGTTGCAGGAGCCTCTTCGGCCTTCGGGGTTTCTTCGGCCTTCGGGGTTTCTTCGGCAGATGCTTCTTCTGCGCCGGCGTCAAAGAGTTTCTTCAGACTGTCGAGTTCGCCAAGCGCGAATGCGCCTTCAGTGGCGGACTGACGCGGCATCTTGAAATCGGAGCGTTCTTCGCCGCGGCGTGGTTCGGGCTCACCGCCGTCTTCACGCACGATGGCACCGATGAACGAATGCTTCTCGAGGTCCATTTCCACGATCTTCACATGCACGGCGTCACCCACGTTGAGCGTCGGTGCGGGCTGTCCGCGGCGGCGGCGTCCGCCCATTTTACCGCGGGGTACGAAGCAGTCCATATCGAAGTCGAGAGACACGATGGCGCCGGCTTCCATGACCTGCTTGACCGTGCCGTCGGCCTCGGTGTCCGGCGGAAAGATATTCGCCAGGCGCGGCCAGGGATCGGGCTGTGTGTCCTTGAGGCTCAGCGCGATGCGCTTGTCCTTGGGACGGATGTCCATGATCTTGACTTCAATTTCGTCACCCATTTTCACGACTTCCGTCGGATGCTGGATGCGCTTCGTCCAGGACAGATCGGAGATATGCACCATGCCGACGATACCCGGTTCGAGCTGCACGTAGACACCGAAGTCGGTGATGTTGCGGATCTTGCCCTTGACGGTGGTGCCGACAGTGTAATGCTCTTCTGCGTGCGACCACGGCGACTCGGTGAATTCCTTCATGCTCAGCGCAATGCGTTCGTCTTTCTCGTTGACGTCGACGATGCGCACCTTGACCGTCTCGCCCATGCTGACGACTTCATTCGGCGTATTGACCCGCACCTTGCTGAGGCGCGAGATATGGATGAGCCCGTCCACGCCACCAAGGTCGACAAACGCGCCATAGCTGGTGATCGAGGTCACCTTGCCTTCGACGATGCTGCCTTTTTTGAGTTCCATCATGCGAGACTTCTTCAGCGCGCGCTTGCGGCTGCAGACGAACTTGCGCTTGGAAAAGTCAGTCATTTCAATGACGATCAGGTCGACTTCCGTTCCGATCAGCGGTTCGATATCCGACTGTTCGGCGCGGCCAGAGATCATGAATTGCGAGCGGGGGACAAAACCTTCGAGACCTTTGTAGCTGACGATCGCGCCACCAGGGATGCTGCGGTTTACCGTGAACGTGAGCAGTTCATGATCGTCGAATCCTTTCTTGAGCTCATCCCAGATCGGCTGTGCTTCCTCGTCCGACAGACGCTTCTTCTTCGCCGCAGGCACTGCCGCGGCGTCGTCGCCTTCGGCGGGAGCTTCCGGCGAAGTTTCAGCCGCTGCTTCAGCAGGGGCCTCGGTCACAGCTTCGGCCGCCGGTGCATCTGCCGCCGGTGCATCTGCCGCAGGCGCATCTGCCGCAGGCGCAGCCTCGGCAGCCGCTTCAGCAGGTGCTTCAACAGCTTCAGCCGCCGGTACTTCTGCAGGCGCATCCGCCACAGGAGCTTCCGCCGGTGTTTCCACTGCAGGAGCTTCAGCAGGAGCATCAGCCGCGGGAACGTCGGCTGCTGTTTCTGCAGGCGCCGCTTCCGGGACTACATCCGCTGGTGCATCGGTTGCCGCAGCAGGCGCTTCATCAGCTGCCTTTTCTGCCGCAGGCGCTGCATCCGGAGCTTCGTCCGCCGGGACGGGAGCTTCGCCGTCCACTGTCTGGTTGTCAGCCGTTTTACTCCCGCTCTGTTCTGTCTGAGGAATTTCCTGTTCGGTGTTTTCCGGAAGGTTCTCGGGAGTCTCGGTCTGGTTCGGCTCGTTGGTCATTGTGTTTTCCGCATTAATGTGATAAAAACCGGCACGCACGTGTGCCACCGTCCATAGCTTTCATCTGATAGGTAGGCGATACGATGTATCGAATCCATCCCACCGATGGTGAATACGTAAACTACAGAATAGTTGTTGAATTCACAATATGGAAAATTGACAACAGAAATTCAATAGGGGAGGGGAGATCAGATTCACAAGTGAGACTATGTATGGGCCGAACCGCTGGTTCGGCCGCACTGTATCGCATCGGGCAGGATGGGGTGGAACGGTACACGAACCGTTGGTTCGTGTACCTGGCATCCACAGCCGGCAAGTCAGGGTACGGTGGAGCCGATCCGCTGGATCGGCTCACACTGGAGTTGCTTTTGGATTTGGCAGTCAGGGATTGTATGGGCAGAACCGCTGGATCGGCTCACACTGAATATA
>PKTF01000260.1 GCA_002869275.1 Ignavibacteria bacterium
CGCATGAGATCCTCCAGGCAGTGAGGTCCAATGAACAACAGGCCGCGTCCGCAGTCGCAGGCGGAGTTACCGGAAACATAAGTAGTTTGAGAGAGGAATATCTGAAGATTGGACATGGGATGCAAGTATCCGTCATGAAGCGGCGTGTAGAGGGCATGACGAAGCACACTCCCGCAGGGCGGCATCCTGCATTGCGAAGCAGGTGGGCAATCACTACTATGCATGACAGTCCGCACCTGACTCAGGACAACCCGAAGGATATATTTCATGCGACTCCCATCGATTGAACAGATCACCCGCGATGCCGGACAGGCATTACGCCGCTTCCCCTTCGTGCTCGCAGTTGCCGCGATCGGAACCCTCGCAGCACTGGTGTTGGCAGAGAACCAGTCAGACTTCGACAATCCATGGGCGTTTCGTGTGCTCTTCGCTGCGATTCTCGGGGTACCCCTGCTGATCGGACTTAAACTCTTCTTGGAGAAGCGCCGGAGCGCTGCTCTTACCGCGATGATGCTGCAGTCAACGGCCATCGCCGCTCTCGTGGTCTATGCCTTCACCCTCCCGTCACAGATACCAGCGGCCCCGGCGTTCCACATCGCCCGGATGTTCATGCTCGCTGTTGCGCTGCACCTGTTCGTGGCGGTCGCGCCATGGCTGGGGCGCGGGCAGGCCAACGGTTTCTGGCAGTTCAATAAAGCGCTGCTGCTTCGTTTCATTACCGCGGCCCTGTTCACCCTCGTGCTCTACGGCGGACTCGCCCTCGCGCTGGCCGCGGTGGAAAACCTGTTTGAATTGACCATCAAGGGTGAACGCTACCTGCAGCTGTGGATCCTGCTCGCAGGAATGCTGAACACCTGGTTTTTCCTTGCCGGTGTACCCGAGGACCTCGATGCCCTGGACGACATGTCCGAGTACCCGAAAGCGCTCAAGGTATTCACGCAGTACGTGCTCTTCCCGCTGGTCCTCGTATACCTGGTCATCCTCGTCGCCTACACCGGCAAGATCATGGTGACATGGACCTGGCCCTACGGCTGGACCGCCCGGCTTATTCTCGGATTTTCCGTGGCGGGCATGCTCGCTCTCCTTCTCCTCCATCCCATCCGTGAAGATGAGGGCAATCGCTGGGTACGCCTCGTTACGCGATGGTTTTACGTCGTGCTCGCTCCACTGGTCGTCGTGTATTTCCTGGCCGTATTCCGCCGCATCTCCGAGTACGGAATCACCGAAGGCCGTTACATCGCCATCGCGACGGGCGTCTGGCTGGCGGCGATGGTGCTGTATTTCCTCTTCAGTCGAGGGAAAAGCATCAAGGCCATTCCGCTCACCATGGCTGTGCTGACCGCATTGATTTCATTCGGTCCATGGGGAGCTTTCTCCGTATCGGAACAAAGCCAGGTGGCACGCATGCAGACGATACTCGAGGAGAACCAGGTACTGCGGGATGGGAAGATCATTGCCCCGGAGGACAGCCTCGCCTTCCCTGCCGCAAAAGAGGTCAGTGCCGTACTTGACTACCTACATGAGATGCATGGGTACGAAGCGATCGAAGCATGGTTCGGTGAATCGCTGAAGGCGGATGCGCCGGAAGCACGATCGGAGTGGAAAGATCCCTCCGAAGTCACGGCCATGCTCGGCGCGGAATTCGTGCCTGTATTCCGCCTCTCCTCCGCCGATGCGATATCGCTCGAGGCGGCCTATGATGATGTCCTCGTCGTGACCGGATACGACCGCATCCTTCCTTCCCGTTACTTCGACGAAAACGGTGAGAAGGAATTGATCTTCGATGAAGGGTCTTACGAATTCTCATCTGCCTTCGACAGCCTGACATTGCGGGTTTCGCATGCGGATTCCCTGTCTGACACCGTTGTCGTTGCCCTGAAGCCCTTCGTTGACAGCCTGAGGGCGCGATATCATAACAGCAGTTCGCGCGATATTCCCATTGAATCAATGTCTGTTTCCGCTGAAGGGATTTACACCCGCGTCAAGGTGTACTTCTGGCTGCTGCGCCTGCAGCGGCAGGAGGAGGACGTACGCGTGACGCGTGTCCGGGTGCAGGTTTTGTGGGGAAAAGAGACCGTCCCGGCATTCCCGTCATCACCAACGCCTTGACGGCACCAGGGCTCCGCAGTCATGCGACGTGTTGAATCATGGCACCTTTCGAATTCCGCGAAGGTCATCCTTGCCCTGACGGCCGTCTACGTCGTCTGGGGTTCGACCTACCTTGCGATTCGCTTTGCCGTCGAGACCATTCCGCCTTTTTTCATGGCCGGAGTACGATTTTTCATTGCAGGAGCTGTCCTCTATGCCTGGCTGCGGATGCGCGGCGCGCCCCCACCGACTCCCACGCACTGGAAATCCATGAGCATCATCGGCATCCTGCTCATCGGGGGCGGAAACGGCGCCGTGTCCTGGGCGGAGCAGACCGTACCCTCAGGACTCACCGCACTGATCATCGCCCTTGTGCCTCTGTGGTTCGTCACCATCGAATGGATGCAGACGCGGGAGCGTCCGACGGCGAAGGTCCTCATCGGACTGCTTCTCGGCTTTATCGGTATGATCGTCCTCATCGATCCAGCGCGAATCACTGAAGGCGGGCATGTCGATCCGATCGGCACAACGGTCATCGCGGTGGGGACCCTTGCCTGGGCCGCGGGTTCGATGTACTCACGCACGGCGGAGCATCCCACACGACCACTGCTCGGTACGGCAATGCAGATGCTTGCCGGAGCGGCGCTTCTCCTGATCGTCTCCGCATTCAGCGGCGAGCTGTTCGGCATATCCTTCAGCGCCATGTCGCGGGCTTCCCTCATCTCGCTGGGGTACCTGATCGTCTTTGGTTCCCTGATCGCCTTTACCGCATACATCTGGCTTCTCCGCGCTGCACCGCCTGCACAGGTTTCCACCTATGCCTACGTCAATCCCATCATCGCCGTCTTCCTCGGATGGCTGCTCGCCGACGAACTGCTCAACATGCGCATCGTCATCGCGACCGTGATCATTGTCGCCGCCGTCGCAATCATCACGGTTGCACGGAACCGAAAAAACGGAGCGTGATACGAACACCCCCACCATTGGAGTGATGTTCAGCCCAGCAGCACAACACCCCGGCCTTCGTTCGCCAGAGGCTTACTACGGTCTGGCAAGCTGGTGATCCGGCTTCGCTCTTCGAGCTTCGGCGTGACAGGGGATTAGCGAGTCTGTATAAACACAACGCCCGGGTCAGGATCCCGGGTGTTGTGCTGCCAGGCTGACAATGGGAGGGTAGTTAATAGACAAGGGCGAGTATCGACTCGCCCTTGTCTATTTTCAATTCTGCGATTCTGCTATTTCATGACCACCATCTTCCTGACCAGTATCGCTTCCTCTGTCTCAAGCCGATAGAAATACACGCCCGACGGCAATCCCGTAGCATCGAAGATCACGGAATTGCTGCCTGCCTCCTGCTGCCTCCTGCCTCCTGCCGTCCACACCTCACGACCAAGGGCATCAGTGACCACAAGCGTCGCGGTCATTTCTCGTGGGAGATCGAACCTGATGGTTGTGGACGGATTAAACGGATTCGGGTAGTTCTGATGTAATACGCAGCTCGCAGGGTGCGGGCGACGCCGGCCCACAGCAGTGGTGGACTCCGGCACCGGCAGCGTGCGACGGTCGATGAACACGCGTCCGCCGGTTTCCATCGTCATGCTGATGGTCACATGCGTGACACCGGCATCGATGGTCACGTCAAGGCTGTCCCAGACCGCATCATCCGGCTGCATCGTGGCGAAGCTGTAGTCCGGATCACCCACCGCCGTCCCGCCCGTGCTGAGAATGCGTAGCTCCGCCGTGGGCGTGTCCGCATCCACTTCGCCGACGTTTTTCACATCGGAGCGGATACGGTAGCAC
>PKTF01000169.1 GCA_002869275.1 Ignavibacteria bacterium
CAGATCGGCGCGGGACAGGATCTGGTTCGCCGACAGCTCCGCGATGCGGAAATCGTAAGTCCGCTCGACGGTCGCGTGCTTGTGCGTTACACCGATGCGGGCGAGCTCCTCGCACCCGGATCTCCCGTCTGCGAAATCGCCGACCTCTCTGATATGTGGACCAAGATCTACATCTCGGAAACGCAGCTGCACATGGTCAAACTCGGCCAGCACGTGAAGGTGCGCATCGATGGAAGTGACGACGTCCTCGCGGGAACCGTGTCGTGGATTTCCTCCACGGCCGAGTTCACTCCCAAGACGATCCTGACCGAAGAGACGCGCACATCGCTCGTGTACCCGGTGAAAGTACGTGTGCCCAACAATGATCAGCTGCTGAAAATCGGCATGCCTGTCACCGTGACGCTGGACAAGAGCCGCTGATGGAACCCCTGGTCTCGGTATCGGATTTCTCGAAGTCCTACGGCAGCGTGCATGCAGTGCGCGGGCTGAGCTTCGACGTCCACCCCGGAGAATTGTTCGGTCTCATTGGTCCGGACGGCGCGGGCAAGACGACGACGATGCGCACGTTGGTGACGCTGCTACGTCCGGACGCAGGAACGCTCACGGTACACGGACGTGACGTCGCAACGGAACTGAAAGCCATCCGTAGCATCACCGGCTACATGCCGCAGCGTTTTTCACTCTACCCCGATCTGAGTGTCGAGCAGAACCTCAGATTCTTCGCCGACCTCTTCGCGGTGCCAACCGACGAACTGCCGGTACGGATCGAACGGCTCTACCGCTTCAGCCGCCTGCAGCCCTTCGCGAAGCGGTTGGCGGGACGCCTGTCCGGCGGCATGAAGCAGAAGCTGGCGCTTTCGTGCACCCTGATTCACAATCCCGTCCTCCTCGTGCTCGACGAACCCACAACGGGTGTGGACCCGGTCTCGCGGACAGAGTTCTGGGAAATCCTGCGCGAGCTGCGTGAGGAAGGCGTGACGATCGTGGTCTCCACACCGTACATGGATGAGGCGCTTCATTGCGACCGTATCGCCATCCTGCACAACGGACGTGCGCTGGCCATGGGCACGCCCGCGGAATTGATTCGTGGAATGCAATATCCGATGTACGCGCTGCACGACGATGAGATTGTCATGGATTACACGCTGATCGAGAAGCTGCCCGAGGTGCGTTCGGTGCAGACCTTCGGCGACAGCCTGCATATCACCGTGGAAATCGATACCGACGCCGAGCGGCTGCAGAGACATGTGTCCGCCGTCGTTGAGAAGGACGTCCTTCTCAAGCGCATCGATCCTTCGCTCGAAGACGTCTTCATCGCACATATCGAGGAAGAGGCCGCTCATGCAGAATGAATCCGCGGTCCATGCGAACGGACTCACAAAGCGTTTCGGAAAATTCACCGCTGTTGACGGCATTTCACTCGATGTTCGACCTGGTGAGATCTTCGGCTTCCTCGGTGCCAACGGTGCGGGTAAAACGACGGCGATACGAATGTTCTGCGGCCTTCTGCCCCCCACCTCGGGCGAGGCACGGGTGGCGGGATATGACATACACACGCAGGCGCGTATGATAAAGCAGACCATCGGCTACATGAGTCAGAAATTCTCTCTGTATGAAGACCTGACAGTGGCGGAGAATATTGAGTTCTATGGCGGCGTATACGGTTTGTCTCGTGACGACATCGCCTTCAAAACCGAGAACATGTTGAACGAACTCGATCTGCGTGAGAAGCGCGACACGCTGACACGCTCGCTGCCTCTCGGCTGGAAACAGCGTCTCGCGCTGAGCGTGTCGCTTATTCACGATCCATCGATCATCTTTCTTGATGAACCCACCGGGGGTGTGGACCCGATCTCGCGTCGCAATTTCTGGCGCATCATCTATGATATCGCGGGCAGCGGCAAAACCGTGTTCGTCACCACGCATTACATGGACGAAGCCGAGTACTGCGGAAGGCTATCCATCATGTATCAGGGCCGTATCATCGAATTGGGCGCACCGGGTGCGCTCAAAGAGAAGTACGGTATGGCGAGCATGCAGGACATCTTCGTTCATCTCGTCGACAGAGACGGCGCGGAGAAAGGGGGCGCCGCATGAGACGCAGATTGATTGCGATCATACGAAAAGAATTCATTCACATTTTCCGCGACTGGCGGACACTGATGATCATCATCCTCATGCCCATAATGATGATCGTTCTATACGGCTACGCCATCACGCTCGACATGCGCAATATCAGCTTCGGCGTCATCGATGATGCGCGAACAGCCGAGAGCCGCGCCCTGGTGGAGGCGTTCGCCGAGAACGGATTCTTCCGAGCCTGGCCGCACGAAGTACGCCGCGCCGACATCGAGCAGTTGTTCATGCAGCGGGATGTGGACGTGGTGATCGTTATTCCTCGAGAGTTCTCCGAGACACTCGGAACGGACCGGCGCAGCAGCATCCAGCTGATCATCGATGCGGCAGACAGCAATGTCGGGACCTTCGTACACAATTACAGCGAGCAGGTGCTGCAGATCTACAACCGGCGGATGAACGGCAAGCTGCCGGTGCTGTTCGAACTTTCGCCGCGCATTTTCTACAACCCGGACATGAACAGCACGAACTTCTTCGTGCCCGGGCTCGTGGCGCTCATTCTCATGCTCATCTCCGCGCTGCTGACATCCATCGCCATAGCACGCGAAAAGGAAACCGGTACGATGGAGCAGATACTTGTTTCACCGGTGCATGCGCGCGAAATCGTCCTGGGCAAAGTGTTGCCCTACGTGCTGCTCGGCTTGCTCAACGCGGCGATGATCATCGTCAGCGCTCGAATTCTCTTCGACGTTCCACTTCGTGGGAGCCTCCTGCTGCTCGGACTGATGTCTCTCGCGTACGTCTTCGTCGCCCTGAGTTTCGGACTGATGATCTCCACGGCCGCGCGCACGCAGCTGGTCGCCATGTTCGGCACACTCATGGCCACGATCCTTCCGACGATCATGCTCAGCGGATTCATCTTCCCGATCGACAGCATGCCGCCGGTTCTGCAGTACATCGCGAACGTGCTGCCGGCGACGTATTTCCTCATCATCATCCGCGCCATCATGCTCAAGGGCGTAGGACTCGAAGCGCTCTGGTCGCAGGCGCTCATCCTCACCGGCATCGGAATCCTCCTGATCGCAGCGGCGACACGGCGCTTCCGCATGCGGCTCGAATAACATCGCAGACGAAGGTACACAGGACTCATCATGCAACGCATTTTCTATCTCCTACAGAAAGAGTTCCGCCAGATCTTCCGAGACAAATCGATGATCGTGGCGCTGTTCTTCGTCCCGTTCGTCCAGCTTGCGTTGCTCGGGCACGCGATCACCACCGACGTAACGAGTCATGACATCGTACTCTGCGACCTCGACCGCACACCGATGAGCCGGGCGTTTCTGCAGCATTTCAACCAGACGGAGTATTTCGAAATCGTGGGTGTGGAAGAAAACTACTCTGCTTTACCCGAATGGCTCGATCATGGCAGGGCGAAAATGGCGGTGGTACTCCCTGAAAACTTCCAGCGCGACATCATCACCGGCAAGCGTCCCGCAATTCAAGTACTTACAGACGGCATCGACGGCAATAGCGCCGGTGTTGCACTGGGCTATCTCGCCCGCATCGCCGAGGAACACCAGGTGCAGATCATGCAGAGCGATCCCCTGCTCGGGCGTCCCCTGCGTACGGTCCGCGTGGTACGCGCTGAACCGCGATTCTGGTTCAATCCCGAACTTGAAAGCCGGGTGTATATCGTCCCCGGACTCATCGCACTAATACTGCTCATCATCACGGTGTTTCTCACCAGCATGGGCATCGTACGCGAAAAGGAAATCGGTACTCTCGAGCAGCTGCTGGTCACCCC
>PKTF01000310.1 GCA_002869275.1 Ignavibacteria bacterium
CCCTGCGCATCGCAGCACGCACCGTAAAACCGATCACCACCCGTACCACCATGATACGTGGACCAGGGATCGATAATCAGCGTCTCGTTTGCATCGAATGCACCCACGTCGAAGGATGCAACTGCATCCTGCATACGAAAGGCGCTCTCAATGTGGCGGCCGCTTTCCATCCAGCTCACGGCACGGCTTTCCTCGATGCTGCCGAGGGGGGTGGTAACCGAGAGTCCGCCGACGGCAGACAACCGGCAGTCGTCAGCTCCGCGGTACCGCATGCGGATATGAGACGGATCCCCGCCGGGGTGCACGACGAATTCCGACTTGACCCTGCCATCCCGCATGGTGATCACCATGTCGATGGAAGGATAAACGCCTTCATACACGACGGTTTGGAAACAGGGCACGCGCAGAATTCCGTCCGGGCAGTGACCATAGTAAAAATTCCGATAACCCGGCAATTTCTCCACGGCTCCGATCCGGGTAAAGGGATTCATCCCCTCAAGGTCCATATCGACACGGTACAGCACGGTCTCCTCCTCGTGCGCTTCGTCCGCGGAGGTTTCGAAGCGGGGATCCCTGCTGCGGTCCGGCTCCGGCCTTTCGGAATTTCTGACAAACACATAACTGATACCGCGGCTAGTCACGTACAGTCGGGTTCCCTGCACTTCGGCGTAGTAGCGGATATCCGGGCGCGGATTGCCATCCGTGTCCCGCAGCTGTCCGCGATTCTCGATGAAGGATAGTTTCTGCGATACGGTGGACGTGTTAGCGGGAAGTACGTTGGTGGTCGCGGTGAAAGATCCTTCACCCGAAACCTGAGACGCACTGGGGGCGGTCAGGCATAAAAGCATCAGGGAGAGGACAAGGCCGATGTTCGCATATCTTCTGCGCATGCTGCACCTGTCCCGTAAGTGTATGTGAGTGTCAATGACTGCCATTTCTTTTGGACGGGGTACGACGGTCCCTACCGGGACGGTAGTCCCGGCGATCACCCTTTCCACGAGCGAAACCTCGCTGCGGCAACAGCGGAGCGCCTCCCGGAGGGAGTTCATAAACGTAAACCTTTTATAAGATGGCGTTGTCCCTGTAATACTCGGGAATAATATGCGGAAAGTCAAGTCCCCGGGAACGCAGCGGCTGCAGCTGCAACAGGTCATGCAAAAGCCCGTCGTTTCTTCGCAAAGCGAACAAACGGCGTAGATTCTCATGCCGCATTTCCGTAATATGGGACCAATCTATCGGAGATAGGTTTTCTGAATGAGTACGTCTATCCCGCAGAATGCCTGTTCTGGCCTGTCGTACCGGTAGAGACGACCATGAACAGCGTGAGGATTGTCGAAGCGTTTCGTGCACAACGTAATAACCCTGTACCATACTAACGGTTTTGATAATGAACCATAGAATAATCGTTTTAAGCTTGAGCATCCTTGCAGTCAGTTCTTGCGCGGAAGACTATACTTCAACTGATTATTTGAAACGCGTTGTACAAAAACTGGAACAGATCGAATCCGCGACATATTGGGTTCAGACAGAGAATTGGAACCCTGGAGATACTGCTGCATCAAGCACCAATAACCAGTATGTGGAATCATACAGAAACCCATCAGATACAACTGTAGGTTCAAGCTGGGCGATTTTTTCAAATGAAGACAAGGCTCGTTTAGTATTCGCCTATGATGGAACGATGAGAACTATCATTTATGACGATGTAAAGGAAGTGGTCATCGATAGTTTCAACGTACGAAGAATGCCGTTCAGGCCGGTATCACCTCCGTTTTTCAACTACACGGAACATATTATCAAGTATATCCTGGAAAACAATGACAGCACGTTGTTGGAGCAAAAGGATTTAGGAGAAGAAATCTATCTAAAGCTGACAATTCTCGAGGACAGACAAGTTGAGTTCTTCGGTAAAGCGCATTACATGCCCGCGAACCAATACACGTACGACCCCACATCGATATATGAACTGTGGATTGATAAGAAATCAAACCTGCCGCGGAAGGTGAGAAGAGAGATGTCTCACAGCATTACCGTGCGCACGGTTTCGAATTATGATTTCAACAACCTCATCATTGAAAACTTTGCAGCAACTGAATATTTCCCTCAAGGCTATGAAATACGTCAATATGGACAGACAGGTAAACGGAGCCGGCCTGATGCCCTGCTTGGCAAAAAGGCTCCCGAGTGGACTTTGCAAACCAACGACAAAGAAGAAATGTCACTGTCCGACCTGAAAAGCAAAGTGCTAATGATTCAGTTTACAAGCGTGAGCTGCGGACCATGCAAGATTTCTATTCCGTTTTTAAAAGAATTATCAATGGAATATGAAAAGAAGCGCTTTGATTTTGTCTCGATAGAATGCACAAGCAAGAATACCGATGTCTTGAAAAGCTACATGATACGCAACGATTTTGATTACACGTTGCTTCTGTCAACAAAAGACGTGTTAGATAAATACTCCATTACATCATATCCGGTATTCTTTATACTGGACGAAAACAGAGACGTCATAAAAGTGATAAAGGGATACAGGAAGGAAACAACGGATAGAGAAATACGAGCCCTGATAAATACGCTTATATAACAGGAGCATCTCGAGAATCCGGCTACGAGGATGTCGGCGAGATCGGGTGTCTCGACCTGAGGAAGCAACAGAGCAGGATTCTTTGTACATTCACGACACGATAACCAATACAGCGGAGGCATCATGAAGAATGTCGAAATGAAACTGGACGGCAACGTGCTCACGATCACAGTCGACTTGTCGAAGGACTACGGTCTATCCTCCAGCGGGAAGAGCGTGATCATTGCCAGTACGGAGGGGAATCAATCGGTCGAGGGGAAAGAGGAAGTGAAGATCGGGCTGAATATTTACCGCAAGGCTCCGAAGGACTAGAACCGGTCAACCGGAGTATTCGCTCTCGCACAGCGGGTGAGGTGAAAATTTCGCCTGTTTCCTGCATCCGTGCCGTGATTTGGTGTATCATCCACATTTCCTGCCCCTCGGTGCTCATGACGTGATCAGGAGCAGAGACTGGTAAATGGTGGTGGTGGATTCAAACAGATTCTGCATCCTTCTCCAGGTATTCGAGAACCTTGCGCGCTGTATCCATGGAGAGATAGAGGTGGTTTTTGTCATCAACCAGACTGATGAAACCGTGTCTGAGATAAAACGCCCTGGCCTGATCGTTTTTCGCATGTGCCTCGATGGCACGCGCCCCAATCTCATCCGACAACGAAATGCTTCGTTCAATGGCATCCCACAGCAATGCACTCCCATACCCCTTTTCCTGTTGTGCCTTTGCTACCGCCAGGCGACCAATGCGCACAGCGGGAACCGGATGGTGCGGCAATCCTTTGACCAGGTCATTCTGCATATCATTTGTCTTGATCTCCGCCATGGAGATCGCGTAGAAACCCAGGATATCCAATTCGTTATCCCTGTGCAGCACGTACGTGACACTCATCCCCTGTTTCTCATGCTTCCTCGCTCTTTTACGCAGGAAATCATTGAGTTCGGGAATGGTGCAATCGAATGTGTGCCGATTGAACTCAGCACCAAGCGGTGAGATACGGAGATCAGACGCCATGGGAATATTCGATCTTCTTCCTGTGACGCAGGGCTGCGTTCAAGAGTGCCGCATTGGGTTCGTCGGGAGTCTCCAGCAGGCGCATGAATCTCTCGGAATCGGCCAACGACAGCTCCGTCGCCCTATACTCGCGCAGCACATCCTGAGCGACTTTCAGGCTATTCGAAACAACGAAGCTCATAAGGCTCTGTCCCGTGACCGCAGCAGCAGCCTCCAGCACGGCTTTCTGTTTTGCTTCGAGACGCAGATCGATTCTCCTGTCCTTGACAGGCTTATCTTGTGTATCC
>PKTF01000269.1 GCA_002869275.1 Ignavibacteria bacterium
ACTTCCAGCGGCAGCCAGCGCCAGCCTAGAAGCAGACCACCATGCGGATCCATCTGCAGTCCACTGTCGTACGAATACATGCTTTCCACCTGCCCTCGATCCGTCTGCAGCCAGCGCTCATCAGAACTGCCCTCCGTTGTAAGCGTGAAGGAGCGGGTGCCGGACCAGCGCTCTGGTCCGGCACTTGTCACAATGCGCGTGCGCCAGTAATACACATCGTCCGTTGTGGGCAGTACGGCGCTCAGCGCGGTGTACACCATGCCGGGTTCGGCCGAGAGCTGCGTGCCCATGGGCAAGGCGAAAAAGGGATCGGCGCTGTATTCCACCTCAAGCATGGGTTGCTGATCGGCGTCGGGCACGAAACTCGGATTCGCCACGAGGAAACGCAGCTCGCCCTGTCCGCGAGACACCACTGCGCGATCGAGCGGAAAGATCTGTGCCACGCCGCGGGGCAATACATTGACGGCCAGTACTGCGCGGTTATTCGTCTCCACCTTTTCCGTGATTTCGAAACCTGCATCCACCTCCACAGCGATATCCACCGCGCCGTCCACTCCCGCGAAATCATATTCCCACACGATGTCATGTTCGACGGCGAATGGTGCCATGCGCCGTCGCTCGCTGTGCACGGTCGTGCCGTTCGCCGAAATGGTCAGCAGCACGTCGAAGCTGTCGGGGACGCAGCGGCCGTAGTTGCGGAAGTTTGTGAGGATTTCTGTACGGTTTTGTTCCGTAATGATCTCGGGATTTGTACGGATATCTTCCGTACGAACCGCGAGTTCCGCCGTGCGCGCGAGGGGAATACGCGTGGCAGGATCGCCGAGCAGCGAAAGCTGATTCACCGCATGGATGACATTGATCTCGTTCCCCAGGGTAAACAGCAGATGCTGCTTCCCTTGCAAAAGCATTTCTCCATATGTGGAAACGCCGCTGTCAATAAACGACCGGAACATGCCCGTCGTGACAATGCCATCGATCCCGATCTCACCCAGTCCGGATGTGCCCAGCGTGGCGATCGCCCCGTTACGCGGAGAAAGGATGAAGCGCTCGTTCAGACCGGTTTCGAAAGGCTCGGCGAAATGCGAGGTGTTGCATGACATCGTGCCGAAGAACATGTACTTGTCTTCGTTGTCGAAGATATCCGGCCGCTCGACGCCCACGTCGATGACGCGTGTGCCGCCGTGTCCGGCGAACAGAAACCACGACACTCCGCGATTCACCTCGTGAATCAGCGTGTCGAGGTCGTCGTAGCTCACAATGTCGAGCGTTTTCTTGATGATCAGACGTGGTTCGAGGCAGTTGGGCGTGAGCCAGTTGCGCGTGATCTGGTCCATGAACGGCTTGAGGTGCACGTCCTGCTCGAAAGGATTCTCCCCGCCCACAGACAGCAGGTAGCGGTTGTCCCAGGGCTGCGGGGGAGCAGATTCGTAGGCGATGATCTTGTCGATCACGGCATCCGCGGCGTCGGGAGTCTCGGCGGGAATGCGTCCCACCGCCAGCGACGGCCAGGAGTCGTTTTCATCCCCGGTGAGATTCACGAAGTAATTGTCGCTGACGGGATTCCCGAAACCCGGTACGAAATCGTTACGCGAAGAGGATTCCTTCTGGAATTTCGGATCCCAGCTCGCGTCGCCCACGAGCACGAGAAAGCGCGGAGGCGGCTGCCGCCACTGCTCCATTGCGTGCCCGACGAAGCGCTGGATAGCCACGGGATCCTTGTGACCATGATTGAACTCGTTGTAGACCTCCTCCACATCGGCGAGTATCACACTGAAGCCGTCGAGGTTCCTTCGGTACTCGGCAAGACGTTCGGCCTGCGCACGGAAGTTCCGATGCGTGACCATGAGGTAGTCTGCCTGCAGGTCGGTGCCGGAGAGGCCCGACAGCGTCACCAGTTCCAGTGACGCGGGAGTGGAAATCACGGAAGGATCATATAAATAGTATACACCGCTGCTGTCCAGCGCCATGCGTGCGTTCCCGCCGCTGCGTTCGATGCCTGTCAGCATTGTGCCGCTGCTGAGATTGATGCCTTCCAGCGCCGGACCTGCGAAAGCGACTGTTGCCAGGTATCTCGGCGGCAAAGCGGCATCCTGCAATGCGCTGCGGTTGTCGAGCAGAATTCCCGTCGCGCCAGATGTCAGTGTGGAGGCGTAGCGCAGTTCGGCCCAGTCGACGTAAAAACGCTCGATGCTGCAGATCGGATCTTCTGGGGGACAGGGTTTCTTCCCGACGCTGAGTATGGAAAGCGCGTTGCCGGTTGCAAGGAGAAGCCCGGCAGGGACACCGAAGACAATGTCACTTTGTCCATAGGACGGTACGACATGTTCGCCGAGCGTGTATCCGTTGAGCGTGGCTCGCAGCAGACTCGAGTCGCGCGAACTGCCTCGCACCCGTATGCGCACTTCTGCTGTCGCGGCGGCAGGAGACACGAGATCGAAACGCGTTTCGATGCTGTCCTTCTTCAGCAGGTACTCCCAGACCCAGGCCTCGCCGTCGACCCGGCGTGAGAACTGCATGTCGGTGTATTCGAAATCGCCGCGGTGATACTCGTGGTCCTCTTCCAGGTGCAGCATGAGCGGGAGCTGTGCCAGAGACGTGGCACCGGGATGCGCGGCGGGATCGACGTCCTCGTTGCCGCGGCGCAGTCCGGTATCTCCACCCCAGTGCAGAAACAGAACGTTGTCCTCCATCCATTCGTCGTACCAGTCCCCACGCTCGCCACCGTTGCGTGGAGCGAAAAAAAGTATCTCATCCCCGGCATCGAAACTGCCGTCGTTCTCGCCGGTTACCTCGATGGACTGTTCCTCACCGAGCAATGTGAGACGGAAACTGCGGGGGTCGAGCGATGCGGGAGAGAGTCCGGCCGCAGTGAGGTCTGCCGGAGAAATGCGGTGCATGCCCACGCGGTCGGTACGAATTTTCAGGAACTGTTCGCCGGCGCGAAATGCCGGAGCTCCGCGGCGTGCGAGAGATGTGGGAGCGGCCCACTGACGGGCGTCATTGGAGTTGAGTAATCCGCCGAGCACTGCAGGATCCTCGACAGCGATACCGCCGCCCGATCCGTTGATCGTGATTTCGATGGAAAGCGAGCGCAGCCAGCGCAGTTCGCCGCGTGCAGCATCATAGCCGGCGGGAAGCAGGCGCAGTCCACCGATGCGGAGTCCGCTGCGTTCCACCACAGACAGCGCCTCGACAAACGGTAGGACTTCGTCTGACGCCGCGTCTCCATGCGCCTCGAGAGAGACCGGGAGCCGTTCTTCTCGCAAGGCGGTGATACGGAACTCCAGAGCACCGCCGGCGGGCAATCCGAACTGCAACGTACGCACGGGCAGGACGGGATGTCCGGCGAGCACGTGGCTGAAATAGCCGGGAATTAGCACACGCGAACCAGGCTGCAGCTCCGTTCCCGGCAGGATGCGCGGTTCGCGGTTCTCTACCGTCACACGCCAGCGAGAGGCATCCAGGCGCTCGATACGCAGCGGATTATCATCCGCGTCCGGAGCAGTCGCAGGCTGCGCGAACATGCTTTGCGAAAAAGCGGGAAGCGGCAGCAGGGCTGCAAGGAAAATAAAGAGAGAGAGCGTTCTCAGCATGCGTCCTGCAATACGTTGATGTATTTCTGCGCGAGTGCGTCAAGATCGTAATTTTCCCGTACATGGTGGTAGGCATTTTTCCCGTACTCGGTTCGCTGCGCCGCATCGTCACGCAGGCAGCGAATCGCAGCGGCCAGTGCCGAGGCGTCCCCGGGAGGAATGCCGATCCCCGCCCGTGCATCGTCGAGAATCGTGCGGGCCATGCCTTCCACACCGAGGATCATGGGCGTACCCGAACCCATGATTTCGAACATCTTCGA
>PKTF01000025.1 GCA_002869275.1 Ignavibacteria bacterium
GCTGGATCAGTTTTCAGGGAGAAGGTCCCATTTTTGTCCAAGAGGTTCTGACGTCATACAGGAACTTCTTGACTGGAAATGACGGATTCCCCATGATTTTCCCATTTCCAACAGGACATAAAAAAACGGCGTGGAACTTGAAATCACGCCGCTTTTATTGGGCTCGGGTAGAGATTCTGGTGGTACACGCGGGGGGACTCGAACCCCCGACCCGCTGATTAAGAGTCAGCTGCTCTGCCAACTGAGCTACGCGTGCACAACAAAAGTACGGCGCGCGGCGGAAATTTCAAAACAATGAAGGGGTTTTTCGGGAGAGAATTTTAAAATGGGGGCTTTTTGCGTGAAAAACAAGCGCGGGACGGGTTTTCGGGATGCGCCGGTTTGACAATCTGAATACCATCCCGTAGCTTCCGTGCGATCGGATCCCGTGGTGTCTTTGCCTGTGCGACGATACGGTTACCCCTTCGGGATCTGCTTCCATCCCTCTGCCACAAAGGACGGAGACGTACAATGACCACCGGCAGCGGCGTTTCGGCCCTGATTGCAACGGACGCGCACTCCCTCCGCGGACGCGGCGCATGAGCCTGTTTTTCATCGCCGGCATCGGCGTCGCAGTGCTCATCGAGTTTCTGCTCCTCACGAAGAAGCAGCAGTCGGTGTCGGACAGGATTCTCACGGCGTGGATGTTCCTGATCATCGTCCATCTCTTCCTGTTCAACCTGTTCTTTACCGGGGACGTCTACGACGCGCCCTTTCTGCTGGGACTCGAACATCCCCTCCCTCTCCTGCAGGGCGTTTTTCTCTTCTATTATGTCTCTTTCGTCACCGGACAGCTCCCGGAAAACCGGAAACTGCTTCTGCTGCACATGCTCCCCGCGGCACTGATGTACGGCTACCTCCTGGCCGTGTTCATTCTGCCCCTCTCCGCCGAGCAGAAAATCGCTGTGTACCGCAGCGGGGGCGCGGGCTTCGAGGTGTTCAATCTCGTAAAGCTGTATGCCGTCACGATCTCCGGCGTCATATACGTCTTCGCTTCGGCAGTCCTGCTGCGCCGGCACCGGCGCGCCATACGCGACCGCTTTTCCGACCTGGATAGGATCAGCCTCCGCTGGCTGGAAATCCTGACCTACGGCATCGGGGGGATCTGGCTTCTGCTGCTGCTCTTCCGCACCGAACCGCTCACCTTCAGCGGCGTGGTCATTTTCGTGTTCCTGATTGGCTTTTTCGGCGTCCGGCAGGGGAATATTTTCGCGCATACGGGTGCGCAAACCGTGCCGGAAGCGTCCGATGAAGAATCCGACGCTTCGCAGACCGGGACGCCGGACGCCCTGCCCGATGCCACGGAGCAGCCGAAAAAATACACGAAATCGGGACTGAGCGAGGAGGCCGCCGCGGAACTCCATGCGACGCTGATCGCCCGCATGGCCGGGGACGAGCTGTACCGGCAGAGCGATCTCTCGATACAGGACCTCGCGTCCATGCTCGAGGTGCCCCCCAACCACCTCTCGCAGGTCATCAATCAGCGGGAGCAGAAGAATTTCTACGATTTCGTGAATTCCTACCGCATCCAGGCCTTCAAGCGCCAAATCGAAGACCGGAAAAACCGGCAGTTCACCCTGCTTTCCATCGCCTACGACTGCGGTTTCAGCTCAAAATCGTCGTTTAACCGCTGTTTCAAGAACGATACCGGCCAGACTCCCTCCCAGTTCGTCGCGTCCCTCTCCCGCGACCGGGATTGACCCCCCCGGGTGTCATCCTGCAGGTTGACACCCCCTCCACAGGTTCCACCTTACACGCTGCACCGATACGCCCCTGCCCGCCCCGTACATTTGCCCCAGAAACTCGGACCACTTTTTCATTCCCGATTTACTGGAGCAATCATGAAACACAGATTAATCAAACTCACACTCATCGTCGCGGCCGCCGCCGCAGTCCTGTTCAGCGCATGCGACATCCTCGAACCGGAAGAACACGGCCGACTCGTGCCGAAGACGGTCGAGGAGGATCCCTCGCTGCCTTCCATCGCGGTCAACGGCACCCTGCTGCACGCGGAAACCTTCGGCGATCCGAACAATCCGATGATAGTCGTCCTTCACGGAGGTCCCGGCGGCGACTACCGCAGCATGCTCAAATGCGCCGCTTTCGCCGATGACGGCTTCTTCGTCGTGTTCTACGATCAGCGCGGATGCGGCCTGTCCAAACGCCACAACAGGGACATCTACGATTCCCGGGGCATCTCCGTGCCCGTGGACGACCTGGACGCGGTCATCCGGCATTACCGCGCGCCCGGACAGAAGGTCGTGCTTCTCGGACTCTCCTGGGGTGCGATGCTGGCGACGGCGTTCATCGACGAGCGCCCGAACGACATCGACGGCGCGATACTGCTGGAACCGGGCGGCTTCACCTGGCCCGATACCGAAGAATACCTCAAGCGCTGGCAGACCATCGACATCTTCGATGAGACGGTCAACGACCGCGTCTTCGTCGATCAGATCATCACCGGAAGCGAACACGAAAAGCTCGACTACAAAGCCGCCATCCAGGGCGCAGCCGAATATGCGGACGGAAACAAGCTCGGCCTCGACGGCCCCTCCCCCTTCTGGCGCATGGGTGCGGTGTATGCCATGAGTGCGCTCGACTACGCTACGGAGCATTCCTTCGACTTCACGACGCATCTGCAGCAGTTCGCACCGACCGTGCTCTTCGGGTACAGCGAACGCAACGAGGCCTACGGAAGATCCCATGCGGAACTCGTGTCGTCGGCCTACCCCAGCGTCCAGCTCATCGAGGTCCCCGGCACGGGCCACAACATCACCTATGCCGGCTGGGAGAGCTTCTACCCGATGGCCCTGGCATATCTCAACACCGTCCGATAAAGAAATCAATACAAGGAACACATCATGAAAACGCTGATCATTGCCCTCGTCATCCTCGCGGCCGCCGCGCAGAGCGGATATTCCCAGGACGTGAACTGGAGAACGCTCCAGATGGACCGTCCCAACCGCCTGCAGCTGAATATCGGCTACGATTACGCCGCCGTGACACAGCTCTCCTACAGCCGCGCCTTTGATCTCTCCCGTCCCGTCGTCGTGGGACTGCACTGCTCCCTTCCCATGGGCAGCCAGGTGGTCGACGATTTCGTTCTCCGGCTGGGTGCACAGGTCGAGGTCGCCCGGTGGCGCGGCTTCTCGGCCACCTTCAAGGCCGCGTCCAACTTCCGACGCTACCAGAACGACCTGGTGCGCATGCTCAGCTTCGGGGCCGAATTCTCCGCCCTGATCGGGTACTACGATACGGACTGGCATGCGGCGGTCGAACTCGGTTTCGACAAGGCCGTCGCCACGCGCCTGACCCATTCCGACGTCATGAAGGAATACGGCTACGCCGGAGTACGCGACGGATGGTACGTGCCGACGGGCGGGAATTTCTCCTACGGCATACAGGCGGGAAAAACGATCGGGGACTATGCGGAAGTGACGCTGCGCCTCGGCATGACCGACGCCCAGTTCGACGACGAAGACGCCATGCTGCCGTATTACCTGCAGCTCGGATTCGGCATGCCGTTCTGATCGCAGGAGGCGGACATGGAATGGAAGAACAGACGCCTGTCACTCGCCCTCTTCGTCCTCAGCCTGCTCCTCTGGTGCCTCGCCCTTTGCCTGCTGCTCGGCAGGTGAAGGGCGGGGGCTTTTCGGCGGAATTACTTCTCGCCGGCGAGCGCTTCGGCGATGTTGAGGGTGTGGCCCTTGATACGGCGGCGATGTGGGCGTATGCGGCGCGCTTGGCGGCGGTGCTGGCGCCGAGCGAGGCGAGAAATGCGGTGATGGTCGTGCCGATGTCC
>PKTF01000300.1 GCA_002869275.1 Ignavibacteria bacterium
CCGAGACGCCTCAGATTCAGGAAGGGATAAATATTCGAGGGAAACTCCTGGTCGATCAGCACAACGCGATCGCCCGACTTCCAGGGCAAACCCGACGCGAGGACGTTGAGTCCTTCGGAGGTGTTGAGCACGAAGGCAATACGTGAAGGATCTGCGCCGATCATCCGTGCAGACATGCTGCGTGCCTCCCCGATGATTCGAATGGTATCCGCGAAGATATCCACCTCACCGTACGTGCGTCCCTGCAGGTGCCGCTGTACGCCGCGTTCCACGAAGCGCGACCACGGCCCCGAAGCCGCGTGGTTCAGGTATATCATTCCGTTCTCGAGGTACGGGAATTCCGCGCGAAGCTGTTCAGTGGTCATACCGGTTTCCTTTTCTTCAGTTGTTCTGCAGACGTGTCTGCAATTCCATGAGAATCTGCTGTTCCTGCCGCAGTCGGCGCTGATATCGTGCACGCAGCAGCAGGGTGCTCAGAACGAACAGGATGAGAAGCAATGCGGACCAGAACCACGGAGATTCGTACAGCGGGGTGGTCACTGTGACCTCCAGCAGCTCCCGGCGCCGCGTCCAAACTCCCTCTCCGATGTCAGCCTGCACGGCGAGCATGTACGAGCCCGGTTGCAGTCCCGTGTAGAGAATTCGTCCGTCGTCGGAGCGGTGCCACGTGTACTCCATTCCCTGGAGACGGTAAAGGAAGCTGACCTGTCCCGGATTTCTGAAGCTCGGCAGCAGCACGCGCATTCGCAGCACGTGGTCTCCTTTACCGAGTTCGACACCCTTGCGCGCGTCGGTGCACGTATCGTTGATGCACACTTCCCGCAGGAGAATCGACGGATGCGAACGATCACGCGACGGTTTTTTCACGTCTCGACAGATCGGGGGTACCCAGCGCCCCATGCCGAGTGGCTGCGGAGGATTGTAGCTGCTGACGCCCCGGATACTGCCGAACCACATGCGCCCGGCGTGGTCGCGGATCGCAGCGCCGGGCGGAAATTCCGTCGCCGCAAATCCCTGTCCTGTCGAAAGCGTGTGCATGGCGGTGGCCCTGAGAAACGGGAGCTGCGCAAAGGGTATGCGGCGCCAGGCACTGATACTCGAATCCACCTGCATAAGGTACTGAACATTGCCGCGTGGCAGCACCGAGATGCCGCGGTTCCCGCCGAAGTACAATCCGCCGTAGTTGTCCTCAGCAATGAAGCTGACGGCATTCGAGGCCAGTCCGTCTCGCTCGGTGAGACGGAGCATGTCTTTTTTTCCGCGTACGAACAGTCCTGCCGTGGCCGTGGCCACCCACAGGCGGTCTTTCGTATCGAAGTGGATGTCTCGGATATGCCGTCCACGAAGTTCCGGAAGCACTTGCACGTCCGCGGTACGAGTAGACAGCACCTGCGCGAGTCCCGATCGTGTTCCGACCCAGACCTTTCCGAAGGGACCCTCGTGCAGTGCCGTGATCCGGGCCGAAGGCAATCCGTCCAGTCGATTGAAGACGCGCATGGTTTCACCGTTCCATTGAAGCAACCCGGCGTCGCTTCCAATCCAGAATTTCTGATCCGACGATGCCAGCATCGCCGTCACCCGGGTACCAGGCATGCGCAGCTCGGGCGGAGTCTCGACCAGCCCGGTTTCGTGCAGGATAGCCATGCCGCTATCCGTCCCAACAAGCACATCGCCTGTCGGCAGCTGCAGCAGACAATTGACGGTGTTGGACGGAAGCCCATCCTTGCGCAGGTACTGTGCGATGACGCCGTCAAGGATGCGAATGATTCCACCCGCTGCTGTTCCGAGCAGGATTCCGCGATCCCCGGTTTCGAGCAGACAATGCACTGCGCCGATGCCGTCGGGAAGTGATACGCCGTCGGTAAAATTGGTCACCCTTCCGGGCGTGTGCATCTGCAGGCCCGAGCTGCTGCCAATCCAGATGTTGGCCTCCCGGTCGACGAAGACCGATCGCACATCCTTCACGTGAAGCCCCTGCGGTGGTCCGAACAGGGCACTCCCTTCATCGTCCTTCAATAGCAGACCGCGGTCAGTGGCCACCCAGTAGCGTCCGCGGCAATCTCGTGCCATGTCACGAATCTCGTATCCGGGAAGCATGGACGCGAGAAACGCATGCGGAGCCTTCTGCGGCGTGGTGGATGTCAGCGTGCTGTCGCGGAAACGCAGCCGGTAACAGCCTTCAGACGTTTCGATATACAGGTCCTTTCCGGGCCTGGCGTTCAGAGATCGCACCGGTGAACGGATGTCTTTCAGGATTGCATTCCACTCGGAAGCGACGCTGTCGCTGCCGGTGCTGCCCAGCCGGATCACGGTCACTCCCCTGTTCCCGCCGACGAAGAGGTGATTGCTTCCATCCGTTGCAAGAGCGAACACCGATTGCGGCAGCGAACGGGTCGCATCGTCCGGCCTCGCGATCTCCTTCCCGTCGAGGCGCAGCACCCCATGTTCCGCTGTCGCCACCCAGATGAAACCACGGTGGTCCTGCACGATATCGGTGATGATATCGCGCGGAACTCCACGCTGACCCGACCAGGAGACGAAGGGATATTCCTGCGCGGTCGCCGTGAAAACGGCCAGCATCCCGATGATGAAAAAGGTGTGTTTCATGCGAGACAACTTACACAAGAATGGAGACCGATACCGATTCGGGCATCTGGAAAAAAAATTCTATACTTCGGACAGACAAGGAGGCCTCATGACCGCGAAACTCAACGATCTGTCTGACCTGCGATCCCTCTTTCCAGGCGACGGCAGTGAAGAAACTCCCGCACCGCGAAAAGAAACCGCGGCAGACCGTGCGAAATCCATGGCCAAACTGCATGTACAGCTGGAGAAAAAGGGGCGTAAGGGCAAGGGCGTTACGGTGATCAAAGGGTTTTTCCACATGAGGAAAGATCTGCAGGAGTACGCGCGCGAACTCAAGGCGCGCTGCGGGGCCGGGGGTACGGTCAAGGACGATACGATTGAAATCCAGGGCGACCATCGCTCCACTGCGGTCGAATATTTTCGCGCGAAAGGATTTCGCGTCACCGGGGGATGACAGACGCGGAAGTATCACCGCGGATGCAAACGGCTTCAGACACGACTATCGTTCTTCGCGTTGAAGAATCCCACGGAGTACCACGCTCTCCAGAGCGTATTCCGATTCGCTCACATCGTAGTAATGGCTGCCACTGAGCACGACCAGGCTGTCATTCATCCCCACATCCATGAAATTGACAGAAAGTGGCGATACCACGTGCACATTATGCCAGGTCTGGTAGTTGGTCCATATTGCTTTCATGTTCACACCTGCCCCGAAGATGTTGCCGTTCGGAGTGACCGCCCCGGTAAGCAGGTCTGCAGGAGGATTGGGACTGAATACGCGCTCCAGGCTGTTTCCCTGCAGCTTGTAGACGATCTGACCGAACACAAAGAGCACACCTTCCCTGTTGAGCAGGAGGGTCCGCAGATTCCTGTTCGTCCCCTGTGCACCTGGAATGCTGCCTTCACGGTACAGCACGTCCCAGGTATCATTCTTGTACCGAAGAATCGCACGGCCAGTACTGTCCTGTGCGGGTACGAGATAGGTCAGCACATAGAGCGCCTCGTCGTTTGCGACCAGCGACACCACGGCAAGATTGTCGGTACCGAGTGAATCGACCGGCAGCTCGAAGGTTTCCCATGTTGCATTCGCGTAATGATACAGCAGACTGTGACCGCCATACACCCAGACATTGTTGTCAGAGACGACATGGCAATCGCGGACCGGCACCATTGTCCCGGGTGTCACGTCCGTCCATGTCGTACCATCACGCCGCAGAATGACACTTGAGGAATCAGGTCGGCGCGCACCCACTGCCCAGAGAGAGCTGAAGTCGGATGCAGCCAGCGCCTGGATTCCATAGAGACTGCCGCGCATTCCGGCATCCATGGCGCTCTCCCACCGGTCGGTATTGAGAGTCCATATCATTCCGTACATATCGGATCCATCTTCCTGGCTCTCGTATCCGCCGATGAATGCCTGACCGTCGGGACGCACGTATGCGGCCTGCACGCTGGGGATCTCACCGTTCTGTCCCACAACCACGATACTGTCACGGACGAGTTCAAGACGGGGGTTTCCGCTGAAATAGAGCGGAACGGGGTCCTCGGTACAGGCCACCGTCGCCAGGGAAATAATCAGAAGGGAAAAAGAAAGCCAGCGCATGCGAACGTCCATGAGACATCCCGATAAATGTACATGCTCGAAAACTTATGCGTTTTTTTTTCTCCTGCAAGCCAGTTTGCGATGTCTGCAAGGATTGCTTCCTTATCGCGAGGCCCTCAGGCAGATTGTCACCGGCGTAATATCAGGATTCCGATGTTGAGAATACGAGTCCTGTCTCGTCCGCATCGACGGACACGTTTACGCCCGGGGCATATTCGCCGCGAATGATGCGAGTGGAAAGCTGGTTGACAATTTCCTTGAGCATGAGGCGCTTGAGTGGACGCGCTCCGAACACCGGATCGTAACCCTGATCGGCCAGCCAGTCCTTGGCCGCCGCCGTGATCGAGGCGTCCATACCCAGCGCCTGCAGGTTTGCACGCACCAGCCGTTCGAACTGTACTTCCACGATGCGATGCAGGTGGCCCTTCGACAGCGGATGAAACATGAGTGTTTCGTCCACCCGGTTGAGAAATTCCGGCCGCAGTGTTTTCTGCAGCAGCTGCAGGATATCGCGGCGCAGTTCCTCGTAGGTGGTATCCATGTTCTCGGTCTCCGCCGCGCGGAAACGGTCCATGATGCGGTCTGCCCCGAGGTTGGACGTCATGATGATGATGGTGTTCTTGAAATTCACCACATGTCCCTGGCTGTCGGTCAGATGTCCATCATCGAGCACCTGCAGCAGGATATTGAATACATCGGGATGTGCCTTTTCGATTTCGTCGAGCAGCACCACGCTATAGGGCCGCCGACGTACTGCTTCGGTCAGCTGTCCACCCTCCTCATAGCCAACGTACCCGGGAGGGGCGCCCACAAGTCGACTGACGTTAAACTGCTCCATGTATTCCGACATGTCGATGCGCACGATGGCGTGTTCGTCATCGAAGAGAAATTCCGCCAGTGCACGCGCGAGCTCGGTTTTGCCTACTCCCGTGGGTCCGAGAAAAATGAATGATCCGATGGGGCGGTTCTGATCGCTCATCCCTGCCCGGGACCTCAACACCGCCTCGGAGACTGCGTGGACTGCGTCGTCCTGACCCACCACGCGCTGCATCAGTCGTTGAGGCATTTGGAGGATTTTCTCCTTCTCGCTCTCCAGCATTCGTGAAACGGGAATGCGCGTCCAGCGCGCGACGACATCGGCGATGTCTTCCTCGGTCACTTCCTGCTTGAGCAGACTGCCGTCCTGCTGTACTTCGGCGAGGCGCGCGTTCAACTGTTCGAGCGTTTTCTCCAGCTCGATGAGTTTTCCGTATTTCAGTTCGGCTGCCCGGTTATAGTCGCCATCGCGCTCGGCCTTTTCTGTTTCAAAGCGTGTGACTTCAATAGCTTCCTTCGTACCGCGAATATCTGTGATGAGCTCTTTTTCGGTCTGCCAATGCCCATGCAGTGAGGCGTACCGTTCCTTCAGGTTTGCCAGTTCATGCGTAATGCTCTCCCTCCGATCACCTGATGCGGTGTCACGTTCTTTCTGCAGGGCAACGGCCTCGATTTCAAGCTGCTTGATCCGTCGGTCGATTTCGTCCATTTCCTCGGGCATGGAGTCGATCTCGGTACGCAGGCGTGCAGCTGATTCATCGATGAGGTCAATGGCCTTGTCGGGCAGAAAGCGGTCGGGGATATACCGTTGCGAAAGCGTCGCCGCGCCAACGATGGCCCCGTCGGTGATGCGAACGCCGTGATGCAGCTCGTATTTTTCTTTCAGTCCGCGCAGGATGGAAATCGTGTCCTCCACGGTCGGCTCTCCCACTGTCACCGGCTGAAATCGCCGTTCGAGCGCTTTGTCTTTCTCGATATACTTGCGGTATTCGTCGAGTGTGGTCGCCCCGATCATGCGCAGTTCCCCGCGCGCAAGCAGTGGTTTGAGCATGTTGCCCGCATCGACGGCGCCCTCTGCCGCACCCGCTCCAACGATGGTATGCAGTTCGTCCACGAAGAGAATGATCCGCCCATCCGACTGCGTGACTTCCTTCAGTACGGCTTTGAGGCGTTCTTCGAATTCACCCCGGAATTTCGCTCCGGCGATGAGCGCGCCGATGTCGAGCTGGAACACGGTTTTTTCTTTCAGCCCTTCGGGCACATCACCAGACGCGATGCGTTGCGCGATACCCTCGACGAGAGCGGTTTTCCCGACTCCGGGTTCACCGACGAGTACGGGATTATTTTTCGTGCGACGTGACAGCACCTGTATGGAGCGGCGGATTTCTTCGTCGCGTCCGATGACGGGATCAAGTTTTCCGCGCCGCGCACTTTCGGTCAGGTCCTGCCCGAAGCGTTTCAGAGCCTGGTATTTTTCTTCCGGACTCTGGTCGGTGACCCGCTGCGATCCGCGAATGTCTTTGAGTGCGGCGAGAACTGACGGCCGGTCGATGCCGTGTGCCGCGAGAAGTCTGCCTGCGTCACTTCCTCCGTCCCCTGCGAGCGCGAGCAGCAGATGTTCGGTACTGAGAAATTCGTCCCGAAATCCCTGCATTTCCTTTTCCGCCTTGCGAAACAGTGTTTCGAGCGCGGGCGAAAGGAACACGCGCCCGCTCTCTCCTCCGTAGACCTGCGGTTTCTCCTGCACCGCCTCCTGCGCCGCATGGCGAATTTCATCGACACGGCCGCCGATCTTGTTGATGATGGAGACTGGTAACCCTTCTGTATCGTTCAGCAATGCGAGAAGCAGGTGTTCGGTTTCGATCTGCTGCTGTGCGTGTTCCGATGCGATGCCCTGCGCCGCGGAAACGGCTTCCTGCGCTTTTACCGTAAACTGATCCATTCTCATATGTTCATTTCCTCCTCAATGTTTCATTCCCCATGAAGCAAAAAGCGTAGCAAGTTCTTCCTTCTGTTCGTTGTTCAGGTGTTCGGGAATCTCGAGATGCGTACGGATATAGAGATCGCCTGCGAGTCCCTGTCCGTAGAAACCCATTCCGCGGACACGCAGTACAGCGCCTGGCTGTGTTCCTGCTGGTACTTTTACCTGCACCTTCTTGCCCTGCGGCGTACGCACGCGTATGGTTGAACCCAGCAGCGCCTGCGCAAGGTTGATGGTGATGTCGATATAGGCATCGCTGCCTTTCCGCTTGAAAAACGGGTCCCCGGTGGGTTGTGGTTCTGCAGGCGGCGCTTTCGCTCGCGCCTTGAAATCGAAGTTGAATCCGCCTCCGCGACCCTGTGCGGTGCGGCGGGACTTGCGTTGACTGCCACCGAAAAGCGACGAAAAGACGTCTTCGAGACTGTCGCCGCCAAAGCCCCAGTTGAATTCCTCTGATGATGACGTACGCTGCCCCCCAAAACGATGCATGAAATCTTCCCATGACATCGCTCCGCGTGACTGTCCGCTGCTGTAGCGGCGCAATTCATCATACTTCCGTTTCTTCGCCGCATCGCCCAGTACTTCGTACGCCTCGGAGATTTCCTTGAAGCGGGCTTCAGCCTGCGCATCCCCGGGCCGGCGGTCCGGATGATATTCCTTCGCCAGACTGCGATACGCTTTCTTTATTTCCGCTTCGCTCGCCTGCTCCGAAACACCGAGAGCTTTGTAATAATCTTTTTGCTGCATGATTTACCTGTTTGTTCCGCTGCCATTATCGGCAGCGCCATACCTCAATAATAGTAGCAATTCCCGTACCAGAGACAAAACCTTCCGAATGCATGCCATTTTGGCATCGTAGTCCCGCCATTTTGGCCGCCCTAATGCAATAATGGCAGTTCGAATTCTCGGCGTGCGCCGTTTTGTCGCTCTTTACCGTCATAATGGCGCATTTATCCATTTGGCACGACATATGCACATACAGCAAGTGAAACAGCAAAACCATCACCACCCTAACAGGAGGTTATTACAATGACACTCGTACGCTGGAACCCGGTTAATGACATGTTCAATCTGCAGCGCGAATTTGATCGCGTCCTCAGTGGATTCAACAGCAAGCATGAGCGCGATGAGGATTATGAGTCCGCCGTGTGGAGTCCGATGGTCGACATCGTGGAGAACGAAGACGGCTACGAACTCTCTTTTGATCTGCCGGGCTTGAAGAAGGATGATATCCGCATGAATTTCATTGAGAACAAGCTGAAAATCAGCGGCAGCCGGGCGGGAATCGAAGAGAAGAATGATGCGACCTGCCACCGCATCGAGCGTTCGACCGGCAAGTTCTACCGCTCATTCACTTTTCCCTCGCAGGTCAATCCCGACAATATCAGCGCCTCGTATGAGGCCGGCGTGCTCACCGTTCGCGTGCCCAAGGCCGACGAAGTGAAGCCCCGCCAGATCTCGATCAACTGACAACCATCTTTTTCAGAGATGTATTATTGTGTGGGCCGATCGGTTGGATCGGCCCACACAGTAACTACCCAAGATCTTACAAACTACCAACGGCCCCGGCAGCCTCCGACCAATCAGCCAGACTCTTCCTCCAGCTTCCCGCTCATCATTGCCGCGATGGGCTGCAGCGATTCAACATTTTCGAAAATAATCTTCACTGTCGACATCATGGGAACGGCCAGGATCATACCCCAGATTCCCCAGAGCCAGCCCCAGAAGAACAGGGCGGCCAGCACAAGCAGGGGACTGAGGTTGAGGCTGAACTCCATGAGCTTGGGCTCGACCACATTCCCCATGGCAAACTGCGTCGCTCCGAGCAGGATCAGGACCAACAGGGGAATGGTGATTCCGTCGAACTGAAGGAAGGAAATCGTCAGTGGAAAAATGATCGATATGATCGACCCGATGTTGGGTATGAAATTCAGCAGAAAGGTGAGGAACCCCCAGAGCAGGGCGAAATCCACACCGAGAATGGTGAGGATGATCGTGGTCAACGCGCCCGTCCCGAGACTGATCAATGTTTTCGTGATCAGATATTGACGTACCCGAAGATCGATTGCCTCGATCACCTTGACAAAACGCTGTGAATAGCGTTTCGCCATCGCGATGTTGGCCTTGTGGATGAGGTCACCGCTCGCCGCCAGGATGAAGAACATCAGAAGCACAACGATAACCAGGTTGCCGAGCAGCGAGACGAAGGATCCCGCCCCGGAAGTCACTATCGACGTAATCGCCGAGACGTCGACAAGGTCTGTCAGGTTGAGATTTTCAGGCTTGATATCGTAGCGTGCAGCGAGGTTATCCACCAGCTGCGTGCCTTCTCGCAATAAAATTGACAGTTTGTTTTGATATTTGGGAGCTTCCCGCACGAACGATTCGAAGCTGGAGTATATGATCGCAGCCAGGCCGAAGAACAGAGCGGCAATGAAGATAAATACGGCGAGCAGGGCGAAAACCGATGGTATTTTCAATTTCTTGAGATACAGCACCATCGGTTTAAAGATGTAAGACAGGAAGATTGCCAGCACGAAAGGCAGGAACACGGACTGCAACTGCTGCAGCACGATACCAAGGACGAAAATGACGAGGATGCCCAAAAATACGGTGATAATGCGCAGTTCTTTCTGTTCCATGAAGCCTCTCGGGATTGTGAACACCCCAATATGACATGCAGAGCCGGAGATTCAAAGCGCCTGAATCCATTTTCCGCACACGCACATCCAATGTATTCATGATCAACGGAATCGCGCGACCTGCTTGATCCGCATGACATGATTACCGTATTTTTGTAGATGTCCGGTACCGACCGGACGAGACCGATGTTTTCCGAGTTCTGGAGTACGATGAATAAGAAACGTTTGATGAAATTTGTTCTGCTGATGACCGTCGCCGTCGGATTTCTTGTGACCCCGGTGCTCGTGTCCGGCAGCACGCACGCCGATGCCGACGCAAAGGTAAGCAGCGTTACCAGTACAAAGGACAAAAAGAAAAACGCCCGAAAGAACCGTGCACTCAATGTGCTTCGTGAGTACCTGCCCCGCTACGCAGATCTTCTCGAAGCAGAGATGGTGCGATTTGAGGAAGTGTTTTTCAGCGGCGCCGCCGCGCTGCCTGTTTCCCCCACCTTCGATCCGCGTTCGCCCTTCGTCAATCCCATCATGCGCCTGCAGCTGATGCAGACCATCGAGAAGTGGCTTGGTACACGCTACCGTTATGGCGGACGCTCGAAGCGCGGTATCGATTGCTCGGCCTTCACCTCGAAAGTGATGACGGAAGCCCTCGGCAAGGAATTCCGCGGCACGTCGCGCGTCCAGGCACGCCAGTTCACCCCGATTTTCGAAGTGGACAGCCTGCAGTTCGGCGATATGATATTCTTCACAGGCACGAGCCGAACCAGCCGCCGTATTGGCCATGTCGGCATCTACCTGGGCAAAGGACTCTTCGCCCATGCCGCCACATCCCGCGGAGTGACGTTCAACCATATCACCGACGGGTACTACACCCGACGTTTTCGTTTTGGTGGACGCTTCATCAACGATCCGGTGACCGATCCTGCCCGCGCGGGTGTGTTCGCCAGTCCCTGATCATTCGAACAGACACATTGTGAAAAAGCCGGAACACTCGTTCCGGCTTTTTCATTTCAGGGCATGCCCCCGTGGCCCTCACTGCTCTCGCAAAGTTTCGCCTCGTGTACCCACCCCATATATCCACAGGGTTTCATGATCCCGCAATTCCGGTATCCGGCTGCTTCGGTACCCCACATCACCGTGCTGCTTTTTTCCTTTCGAGCGTGGTGCGAAAGATATGATCCCACAGTGGTGAACTCACGCCGTAGCCTCTGTCAGGATCTTGAAAATGGTGCCGCATGTGCCACTCGCGCAGAAAACCGAAGACGCGCCCTTTGACGGGAAAATGATGCACGGCATAATGCGTGATGTCGTAAAAGAGGTATCCCGTCAGAAAACCGCCTGTAAAGGGAGCCGCATTCGGACCGCCCATGATCAGAACGAACATGAAATAAAATGCCGTCGCGAGGGGCAGACTCACGGCAGGCACCATGACCAGGCGCAGCGGATCGCTGGGGTAGTCGTGGTGCACTCCGTGAAAAGTCCAGTGAAACTTTTTTCCCCACTCCGATCGGGGCTCGTAGTGAAAGATGAAACGGTGCAGACTGTATTCGGTGAATGTCCAGATGAAAAGCCCTGCAAGGAACAGCGTCAAAAGAATATCCCACGGCAATCGATAGTGCGATCCACCTGCATAGAGAAGGGCGCCGATGACAGGAAGAAATATCACGAGCGGTATACTCCAATGCACCCTCGAGAAAAACTCCACGAAGGAGCTCTGGAACATGCGAGGAGTTTCGCGTTTGTTGGAGACGTAATGCTTCATACTACCCATTGTGACCGGTTGGTGATCTCATCTAAATGTACAATTGTGCGGCGAAAAAAGTTCACGCTCTCTACATCTGACGCCCGGAGCGCAAAAAAAAAAGCGGACCGCATTGCGGTCCGCCTGAAATCTTTTCCTGTGTGCCTGATCGTGCTCAGCGTTCCACGACCACAATTCCGCCGATCGTCGTACGGAGGGATATCGAACGAATATGTTCGAGGGTCAGCAGGTTGTACCATTTGAGGTCCTTCGAGGCGACGTAGCAGGTCTTGGCGTCGTCTGTGATGGAAATACCGTGCAGCACCACACCGGCGTTGAAAATCTTTATGACTTCGTTCTTGTTGGCATCAATCACGTTCACTCCGTCAATTTCCTTGAACGTGTTCTTGTGGTTGAGAACGAACGCATACTTTCCGTCGGGGCTGAAATTGATGTTTTTCTGAATACCGGTATGATACTTCGGCATATCGATGACGGCTGTCTCCTTGTTGCTGGCCGTGTTGAAAGCCTGGATCTTGTTCGACGCACCGTAGGAGACGTAGGCGAGGTCTTTGGTCGGACTGCAGGCGATGCCCCAGACGTTGCTTTCATGTCCGGGTATCGGTTTCAGGCTGCCCATGGGCTGATTGCTCTGCGTATCGAAAATACGGATGCCGGACCCCTTGTTGACGACATAGAGTTTCGTGCCGTCCGACGACACCGCCATGGCGCTGATATTTTTCCCGGCGTCGAACTGTGCCACGATTTTCTCTTTCTGCGCATCAATGACGTAGACGCGCAGGTCGCGTGTTTCGTCATCCGCCCTCTCGGCGATATACATACGCGTTCCCTCCCAGTTCCGGATCAGCACGCCGGCATTGATACCGCGGCGGTTCACGGGCAAGCGCAGCACCTGTTCTTCACGCGCATCCGTCAGATCAACAATCGAAACTGTGATATCTCCTGTATTGCTGACGTATAAACGACTTTTATCCGCGTTCAGAGCCACGTACATTGGATCCCGGCCGACCTGAATACGCTGCAGCAGACGACTGCTGCCCGGATCCACGACGGCGATGTTGCCTTCGTCGGTTAACGCGGCGTAAACATAGGTGTCCTGTGCGGAGGCGCTATCATGCAGAAAAAGGACGGTGAGGAGCAGGAGAGCGAAGGAGGTAAGGAATTGTTTCATGGCTTTGCTCGTTAGCTGAAAAGTGGAGAAGGTAGTCGGGCAATTACAATGGTAGTAAAGACGACTGTCGCAATCAAGGACAGCCGGCTATTTTCCGCGCTGAATTTGCCGTGTGAAGCACTGCCCGACGCTCCGACGTATGAGTTTGCACATTGAATTATATGCCGCTGAATGAGGACAAGTTCCCATGAGAGTATTTTTTCCGGTCATCTTCAGTATGGTTTCCATCGCCATTCTGAGCCTGTTTGAGATCTTTTTACTGAAAAAACTGCATCGCGACTGGTGGCGTTATACCTGGGTGCGGCGTGTGTCCTATGGTCTGCCGCTTGCCGGACTGCTCGGACTTTCGCTGTGGGCATTCGGCATCGCCGCCGATTCGGGAATTGCAGTGGCAGTCGGAGCGACACTTACCGCGCTGGTGTTTGTGCTCGGTATGGCGCTCATGCTCTCATTGCCCTTTTCTGCGGTGTTTCACACCATCGACCGCATCATCGGGTGGATCGGCCGTCGCCGGGCTGCGCAGAAAAACGAAACACCTCCTGATCCGGGCCGTCGTAAACTGCTGACCACGACAGCTGCGGCCTTCCCGGTACTCGCCGTCGCCGCGGGAGGAACCGGAGTTCTCAACGCCTATACTGATCCACGTACGCCGGAGATTCCGCTGCGCTATGCAAACCTGCCCCCGGCGCTGGAGGGATTTCGGATTCTGCACATCTCCGATGTTCACGTGGGCTTCTTCATCGGTTTTGAGGAATTAGAGCGCATCATTGAGATTTCCAGCGCGCAACAGCCGGACCTCGTGCTCATTACCGGCGATTTTTCTGATGATGCCGCCACCTATCTCGATGCACTGCGTCTCGCCGGGAGCATTCCGAGCCGCTACGGAGCATTCGCATCGATCGGAAATCACGAGTACTTTCGTGGCATCGCGAGCATTCGACAGTCCTACGACCGCGGACCCATTCCTCTGCTCCTCGATAGCGGCGTTACGGTGGACGTTGGCGGCACGCCGCTGTACATTGCCGGTGCAGACGATCCACGACGTATTCGCGACACCCACGAGCAGTTTTTCCAACGCTCCATCGATCGCGCCATGCAGGATGCTCCCTCCGATGCATTCACCGTGCTCATGAGCCATCGTCCGATGGGATTCGACTATGCGGCGCAGCGCGATATCCCGCTGACTCTCGCGGGACATACACATGGCGGACAGATCGGCTTCAACGGCCGAAGCCTCCTGTATTCGATCAATCCGGAACGGTACATGTGGGGACAGTACGAACGCGGCGACTCGAAGCTCTATGTTTCCGCGGGGGCAGGACACTGGTTCCCCTACCGGCTCGGGTGCCCGACGGAGATCCCGATCTACCGACTGACCTCGGCCTGACGGTTGAAGCCGGCGTCAGGCCGGAGGTTATGCGATACCTCGCTGCATAACTGATCGGTTATTCGCCCACGTACGATTCAGCTGCCCGCTGAACAGCCGCCCGCGGGATCAGGAATGCTCGGCAAGATATCGGACGAACGGCGCCATGGCCTTGAACGCGGCCACGAGGTCGTCGGTGAATTCTGCCTGTGTCATGCGTGATTTCGGAAGCGTTTTCCAGCAGAGAAATTGTTTTTTCTTCAGCAGGTCCGCATCGGGATGATCTTTCTCAAAGCCCTGCGGGACGCGCACGAGTTCATCACCCATCATTTCACCGAATTCATTCTTGAACGCCTTTGCCGCGAGAACTTTCCGCAGCGGGCGGGCATCTTCGCCGATGGCCTTGCGCAGGTTTTTCAGACGGTCACCCATCGGACTGTACAATCCGCCACCAACGCCGATTTCGTCGGTTGAAATGTGGAAGTAAAACGCCGCATCGTGCTTTCTGTCATAACCCTCATACGTAAAGGCGGCTGCAATCCAGGTTTTGTATGGCGATTTGTCGTTGCTGAAACGTACGTCGCGATAAATCCTGTACATGGCCTTCTTCGGCTCCAGAATGATGTCCGCGTCCACGCCCTTCATGCGTGCGGCAAGAGTAGTCAGCAGCGAAAGCATGGGAGCCTTGACGCTTTTCTCGTAACGGTCCTTGTTCTCGTTGAACCAGTCGCGATCGTTATTCTCCTTCAGTTCCTTGAGAAAGCGCATGGTATCTCTCGAGAATCCGTCGAACGGTGGTTGAGTATCCTGGTCGAAGGGATTGATGTGTTTTGCCATTGTATGTTCTCCTGACTGTGTGATCTGTACTATGTGATCCCGCCCTCTTTCGCCGTGACCCTGTCAGGGTTCCGGCAGTCGCGCCTCTGGGAAATCTCCGATGAAGGCGCGATGGACCGCCTTGTCTTCATAAGGATCATGATCGGATTCCAGTTCCTCTGCACGATAACCGGTAGCGACACCTTCAACCTGCACCGTCATGTTGTCTTCGTCCACACCAAAGATGATGCGCCAGGTACGGTAGGCGAGGTGATGAAGCGTTTCGTCCGCGAGGTGCCTGGCGATGCGCTTACGCGAAGAGTCCAGCGGCGCGGCCTCGAGCTGCGTTTCCACGAAGGGCAGCAGGTCGATATCCTCCGAGCGCAGCCAGAGCATCTGTTCCATCGCATCGCTGCTGAAACGGATGGTGTACTTTTTTTCGTCCTCCGGTACCCAGCCCGTGGCAGCTTCGGGAAAACTGTCGGCATAGGGGAGGTACGGCTTGATATCCAGGATGGGCGTGCCATCGAGCAGGTCGCACTCGCTTACGCGCAGAACAAGGCCTTCCACTTCCAACAGATTCACACAGCTCAATCCGATCGGGTTCGGCCGATAGGGGGCGCGTGTTGCGAAAACACCGACTTTGTCTTGCCGGTGTCGCGGCACCCGTACTCGTGGTTTCCAGCCTTCATTGAGGTGAAAAACATAAAGAAGCCAGATGCGATCAAAGCCCTGAAGATCCGACAACGCCTGCTCGAAATCATGTCCTTCGTGCAGCAGTATCCGCGCTTCGTGCGTCTCATCGAGCGTGCCCTGCCGCGGCACGTCATAGCGATGCTTTCGAGGAGAAGACACGACTCCGATGGGGTGAAAGGTATACGACGTCATGGAGAGAAGATAGGACATCGGAGCAGTTTAGAAAAACCGGGGAAGACGCTGCGCGATTGCGTATCTTTAGGATTGGTGCCGTATGCACCTGATTTCCTGTGTTATTCAGTGGTTTGAATCATCATGACGCTCCTATCCCGCATCCCTGATTGGAATGACATCCCTCTCCATGCACGGTTTACGCCCATCGAGCACGGGACGTATCTCGCTGGAGGTCTGCGTCAGTGGACGGGTCGAGGCACGGAGGTGTATTCACCCATACCCGTGCGGAATATCGACGAAATCTCGTACATCCGTCTGGGCTCCCTGCCCGAACTCGAGGCCGGACATGCCAAGGAGGCGCTGGAAGCCGCGCTGAGTGCGTTCGCTCTCGGAGACGGACCCTGGCCCTCATTTTCCCTGGCTCAACGAGCTCAGCATGTGCGCGATTTCGTAGACGCCGTGCGTCCCCTGCGCGAGCGTATCGCCCGGCATATCATGTGGGAAGTAGGGAAAGTCTATGACGAAGCGCTCAACGAATTTGACCGCACTCTGGAATACACACTGGAAACCATCGACGCGGCATTGGATCTCGACCGGCGCGAACGCCGGGACACGTCGCTGCAGCAGGTGGTCGGACGTGTGGATCTGCTCCCCATCGGCGTCGCGCTGTGCGTGGGACCGTACAACTATCCGTTCTACGAAACCCTGACCAATGCCATCCCCGCCCTGCTCATGGGCAACTCCGTCATCATCAAGGCGCCGGATCGCGGTGGCCTTCTCTATGCCCACCTGCTTCCTATGTTGGCTGAACACTTTCCCGTTGGCACGGTAAGCGTGCTTTTCGGCGATGGAGAAGTGCTGCTGCCGACACTGATGGAATCGGGACACATCGATATTCTTGCCTTCATCGGCACCAGCGCTGTGGCCGACGCACTGATTGCAGCGCATCCGCGTCCCCATCGCCTGCATCTCGTACTCGGGCTCGAGGCAAAAAATGCCGCCATCGTGCTTCCCGATGCTCCGATGGATATCACCGTTGAGGAGTGCATGAAGGGAGCGCTCGCTTTCAACGGCCAACGCTGCGCGGCGATCAAAATGATTCTGGTGCATGAAAACATTGCAGACACCTTCATTGGTGAACTGCGTGCCGCGCTTGAACGCATCGAACCCGGGATGCCCTGGGAAGACGTGCGCCTCACACCCGTCAGCAGCCCCGCACACGCAGACTGGCTCGCGGAATTACTGGAAGACGCTGTGAACAGCGGGGCAGTAATTGAGAATCACGGAGGGGGTGAACGGCATTTCACGCTGATGCGGCCTGCGCTGCTGACGGGCGTGACCGCCGATATGCGCATTTTCGAGGAGGAGCAGTTCGGTCCGCTCCTGCCGGTGCTGCGTTTCACCGGTGAGCAGGAAGCCCTGAGCTATATCCGCGAATCCCGCTACGGGCAGCAGTGCAGTGTATTCGGACAGACGCCCGCGCAGCTGCAGCGCATCGTAACGGCGGCTTCGCGCTACGTGGGACGCGTCAACATCAACGGCAAATGCCAGAGAGGGCCCGATCACTTTCCCTTTACAGGGAAACGCGATTCGGCACTCGGTACGGTGAGTATCGAAGACGCGTTGCGGCGTTTCTGCATCAGCACGGTGGTTGCCACACCGGAGTACCCGGCGAATACGTTACTGTGGAAAAAACTGCAGGAAGATGATCAGGAACCGATGTATTCCTGAATCTGGGAAATGAAGGTGCCCGGATTGATGGGCTTGGGGATATGATCGGTAAATCCGTGTTTTAACAGTCGTTCCCTGTCGCCGGGATTCGCCAGCGCCGTCACCGCGAGGACGTTGAGACTCTGTCCGTGCGCCAGCGTACGGATGAAAGAGAGAACCTCTTCCCCGTGCATGCCTGGGAGCATGATATCGCAGAGCACCAGATTCGGTTCGTTTTCTTTCAGCCACTCACAAGCAGCCTCGCCGGTCTCGAAGGTTTCCACTTCGTATCCTGCCTTGCGAAGGATGATGGAAAGCAGCTTGGTGATGGAGCCAATATCCTCAATAACGACGATGGTGTTGGAACGTTTGTTTGCGCTCATGGATTGCTTCCGTTACTGCTGGTGGTAATGACCATACCGCGGTCCGGGTGACTGCGGCAGGTTGTCATACGAATCCTCGGGAACACCGATACCCGATCGTTTCGTGCAGAGAAATGTACGCATTTCCTCGCTTATGTTGTAGTACCGGCGCACTTTGTTATGACATGCCGATATCGACGGTGAATTTTTTCGGCAGGACGGGAATCGCCCTGTCTCCGAGATCACGGCGGTCGGAGTTGAAATTCAGGAAGATCCGGTATTTGCCCTTCGGGACGCGCTCCGCCGGCAGTGATTCACGAACAACACCTCGTTCGTAGATATCCACGGTGCTCTCCTTTTCCAAAATGGTCTTTCCCTTGCCATTCTGGATGCGGAGAGCGAGGTTGCCGCGATATGCGGCATTCCCGAGCTGCTCAAGAGTAAAGAGGAAGTGGATTTCTCCGTCGCTGCGTTCCACCGACACACCTGCCAGCTTCACGTCACTGTACACGTCGCCCTTGCGGTAGTAGAATGCGACAGGTTCCGCGACCGGGGAGCCGCCGTCCGGCGATCCCGCATCCGCCTCAATGCAGACGAGCCTTGCGTGGTATTCGGCCTCTTTCTCGTTTCCGGGTGACTTCAGGTCGATGCGTACGACCGCGCGTCCCGCGGGTGGTAATTCGACACGTGAAGGAGTCACGGTGATCCACGACGCGCAGCTGTACTGCAGTTCTCCGGACACGGAATTGTCCTGAGCACGCACCTGCAGTTCGACCGTCATCGCCGAGTTCGACGATGAGGTCAGCGTAACTTCTGCAGAATGAAATTCCTTTGTGAGGTAGAGCGAATGCGGGGATAGCTGCACCTGTCCTGCGACGGGCGTCACGAATAAGACGAAGCAGACGATGGCACATACAACAACACGGATCAAAGAAATTTCTCCATCACGCTTTTCAGATGGACCCACTGAAACGGTTTGGAGACATAATCGTTACAGCCGGCCTCGAGACTGCGCTTCCTGTCTTCGGGAAACGCGTGTGCGGTCAGCGCGATAACAGGCACATCCTTGAAACGGTCATCCAGGCGGATTTTCTGAGTGATCTGCAGGCCATCCTCACCGTCACGCAGAGAAAGGTCCATCAGGACCAGGTCAACCTTCTCCCTGGCAAGAATTTCCCATGCTTTCTCGCCGGTTGCGGCGATATGCACATTGAACTCACGCGAGAGCAGGATGCGCATATATTTCTGACTCTGTTCATCATCTTCGACGACCAGGATACTGCGGGTATGCTCAGACATGGGAGATCTCCAACAATTATTTTCTCTGCACCGTGATCGTCCTGGATGACCTGTCAGCGACGCAACGATGCCGTTCTGTTATCAATGCCTATTCACGACCTCGAGGGAACTGCACTGTAAACCGGGTTCCCTTTCCTTTACAGCTTTCTACGTTGATCGACGCACCATGTGCTTCGATATAGAGTTTCACGAGGGTCAGGCCAAGACCGATACCCTCGTAGCCACGATCGTAGCCGGTGTCTTCCTGGACGTAGGGTTCGTACATCCGATCCAGGAACTCATCTGAAATACCGATGCCGGTGTCACAGATGGATAGCCGCGGCCCGCTGCCATCGCTGTCGGCGAGCTCGACGGTGACCGTACCCGTCGGAGTGAACTTGATGGCATTGTCGATGAGGTGATCCAGCGATTCCGTAAGATAATTCTGATCCGCCAGTACTTCCACTTCGCCAAGAGAATTCTGAAACTCCATGAGCAGCTGTTTTTCTTCAGCTGAACGCCGGAACTTTTCGATACAGTTCGCGACGAGTTTGTCGAGACGCAACGGCACCCGTTCGATCGCGATATCGTTCGCCTGGAAGCGCGAGATATTCATGATGGAATCCACAGTGCGGATGAGCCGATGCGTCGCGTCTTCGATGGCATCGAAAAACTCTCGCACGTCCTCGTTGACATCTGGATCAGCCAGCTCCGTCACCAGCACCAGGTAACCGAGGATGATATTGAGCGGGGTCCGGACTTCATGCGACATGTTTGCGATGAAGGCTTTTTTCATCTCATCGGCCTGTTCCGCTCGTTCCTTCGCGGCGATGACCTCTTCGCTGGCCTGCTGGCGGTTGATCGCCGCCCCGAGCGTCTTCGCGCCCACGCCCATGGCATCGATTTCCGAGCCCAGCCAGGTCCTGCGCAGCCGGCACTCATCGAAACGGATGAATCCCCACCACCGTTCGCCGTTGAACACCGGCACCATGGCGGTGGACCGGATATTCTGACGTGCGAGCACCATCTGCTCATCTGCATCGAGGTGGTCGATGACCGCCGCGATGGTTTTTCCCTCTGAAAGCTGCTCGGCCCAACGGTCGTAGGGCGCTTCTGCATAGTCGAAACCGTCCGGTACGCGCTCGATCATGCTGTCGCGCATCTCGGGACGCACCCACACGTTGCGTTGCAGCATGCGATGGGCGCCTTCATCATCAGAGGAGTTCTGCATGAGCACTACCCGGCACACATTCGCTGCAACGCCGTACTGCTCGAGTACTTCGAGAATGCATTTTTCCCAGCTCCCGGTATGCAGAAAACGGGAAGCGGCGAAGCCTGCGGCACGCAGGAGGGAGTCGCTCCGCTTGAGTTCCTGCTCATGCGATCGACGTGAGGTAACATCTCTGACGGAAACCAGCGCCGCGGCAGCACTCTGATAACGAATCATCGTCGCGGCAAACTCTCCTGTCCGAATGGTACCATCCTTTGTGAGAATGCGTCCTTCGTAAATCAAAGGTGCGTCACTGCTCTCATCCCGGGTCGCGGAGAGCTGCTGTATCCGTGATCGATCATCCGGGTGGATGAGTGACCAGGCATTCATCGAACTGAGCTCATCCCGTGAATAACCGGTCAGATCGGCAGTGCGTTCATTCGCGAATACCAGGTGGTCGTCGCGATAGATGAACACCGCGTCATGGCTTTTCTCCACAACGGCCCGGTACATCAGTTCGCTGTCGCGGAGGGATTCCTCGGCGGCCAGCCGCGCCATCACACCCCCGAGATACGACGCAATGGCTTCGATCGTCTGTCGCACGAGCGGATTGAACACAGCGTACGTGAGTGAGGCAACGCCGAGCGCGGCGATGGTTTCTCCGCCCCGAATGATGGGAATCAGTCCGAGGCTCCGAACACCCTGTTCCGTCAGGACATCCGCGGTCGCCAGGTTATTCAGTTCCTCGGCACTCCTGAACGATGAGGTCCTTTCCCGAAGTGTCCGGTGCAGATCTTCGCGGTAATTCTTGTCTTTCTGCAGTGCGCTGAACACATCTTGCACACCGCGCGACATGGTCAATGTTGTTTCCGCGGCGTTTTTTCTGCAGGTAAACAGTGCCGTCGCATCGATGCTGTCGACGCGAAGTACCGCACTCACGATATGATCGAACACACTGTCGAGATCGGCTGCGTATGCCAGGTCGAGGGCCAGCTGATGCTGAATTCGCATGAGGTATGCAACGCGGTGCTGCTGCGTGACATCCTTGATCGTGCCCATCGATGCGTAGCCGTCCTGAAACGGAACGCGGCCCATACTCAGCTGTACCTGCCGGCGTTCGCCGGAACGATGCAGCAGTGCGCATTCATAGACATCTTGAATATCCTCACCCGCCATGCGCCGCCGATGGTTCCCCTCGACCTCTTCGCGATGTTCGGGCGCGATGAATTCGAGGATGGACGCACCGATCATATCCTGCACCTCGTAGCCGAGGATATCTGCGAGCGCCTTATTGACGTACCGGAGTATGGATTCCTGTGCGATCAGGACTCCGTCCTGAATATGCTCAACGAGTGTATGGTATTTGAACTCTGCGTCTCCCTGATCCTCGATGCCGGCAAGCGTCTGATGTGCGGGGAGCATCACGCCATCGAGCATCCCCGTGCCGTCGACCACAGGCGGATGCAGGATGATGAGGACACGCGGTATCGAACTGTCAGTCGGTGAGGCGAGTTCGAGAACGGTGTTCATCGCGGTGCCGGAACTGCGCACCCCATTGACAAAGGCCTGCACCTTCTGTTCCGCCGACGGCGGAAAGAGCCTGCTGATCGGGAACGCGGTCAGATGCGAGCCGCTGTCGACGAGCGCGGCCAGCGCGCTGGGATCGGTATGCATACGGTTTTCGACGTCGAGCTGAAACGACACCGTTGGAAAACGGTCGCCGATACTGTTTCCAGCGACAGGCCGGAGCGGCTGGGTTCCCATCCTAGCCATGGCGTGCCTTACCACGCGAGTCATCGTCTCGCTGGTAATGCTCCCTTTCACCAGATAATCCTGCGCGCCGCGCCGAATGCATTCCACAGCCAGTCGTTCGTCCGATACCGCGGAGATGATGACGATGGGAAGTTTGGGCGCGAGCGCCTGCATCTGTTCGTAGGTTCCAATTCCGGAGGAATCCGGAAGATTCAGATCGAGCAGAAGGACATCAAAGGAGGAATTCGCGAAGACGTCCTTTGCCTCGGCCAGCGTGCGGCGGCTCGTGAAACGAAACTCCATCGTGTGCGATCGCTCGAGCATACGCTGGTTGAGACGGGCTTCCCCTTCGTGATCCTCGATCAAGAGAACACTGACACTGTCCATGAAGGCTCCTGCAAGAAAACATCCAGGCCACGCTCAAACCGCCACATTTCGGTCGACAGTACCACGATGAGCGGGCCACGCCATTGCAATTTCTGACGTAGTATAAGAGATTCAGGTACGGATCACAAGCTGACCGGAGCCTCAGGATCAGCGCGTGGAGAGGTACTTTCTTGGCACGCGCGTATTGATCATCGTCAGGATTTCGTAGGGAATGGTATCGCACAAATCTGCCAGTTCCTCCACAGTGATGACCTCCTCGCCCTGCCGCCCGATCAGTGTGACTTCATCGCCGTTGTACGCCGAACCGCTGCCGATATTCACCATGCACTGATCCATGGAGATCCTGCCTGCCACGGGGTAACGGGTCCCTCCGATCAGGACATCCGCCCTGTCCGACAGCCTGCGGGCGTATCCGTCTCCATAGCCTACCGGCAGCGTCACTACTCGCGTATCCGCATCGGCGGTCCACGTATGGTCGTAGCCGATAGACTGTCCCTCGCGCACCACCTTGAAATACACGACACGGGTTTTCATCGACAGCACAGGCTGCAGAGGTATCGAGTGCTGCACATCCGGACCAGGATATACCCCGTACATCATGATGCCCGGCCGCACCATATCGAGCACGCTGTCGGGATGCTGGAGAATCGCCCCGGAATTTGCGATGTGTCGAATGGGAAATGGCAGGCCCTCGGTGGGAAAAAATTCCAGCGCGTCGTTGAAGCGCTGCAGTTGAAGGCGTGTGAATGAATGGTCCGCATCATGGGATGAAGCAAAATGAGAATACACTCCTCGCAGCTCGATATGCTGCGCCTCGAGAGCGACAGCGAACAGCTGGGAGGCATTTTCATGGCGGATGCCGATGCGTCCCATTCCCGTATCGATTTTCAGGTGTACCGCTGCCTTGCGCCCCATGGCGGCTGCGGTTTCATCGATCTGATGCAGTTTATATACCGATGATGCGGTGATCTGAAGATCGTATTCGAGAAAATGGGAAATCTGGTTGCCGATGATGCCGCCAAGGACGAGTACGGGAGCGGTAATTCCCGCCCGGCGAAGTGCGATGCCCTCTTCCAGAAAAGCTACGCCAAGTTCATCGACGCCGAAGTGCAGAAGCTCGCGCGCGGTACGGATCAACCCATGTCCGTAGGCGTTTGCCTTGACCGTTCCCATGATACGCGCGTCACCGACATGGTCCCTGATCCCGCGCACATTGGCGCGCATCGCATCGAGGTCCACCTCGATGATGGTCGGACGAAGGGCGATTGCGCTGTCGTCAAATACGGAATCCATGTGCATAATCAGTACTGCTGTGAAGCGTGGTGGCTTAGCCGGCTATGGACAGACAGAGCATCGCCGCGTCTTCGTCACTGCTGAGGAATACGCGACAGTGCCGCCCGTCCGGCGCCGGAAACGGAAACGTGAGTTCGGTGCCGCTCTCCTTGACGTTCAATAACTCGGTGAGAAATGCATGCATGTCTTCACCCTCACCGAGGAGTTCAGCCACGTTCCCTCCGATAACGGACGCTGGCGCTTCCAGCAGGTTCAGAGCTGTGGCCGTAGCCTCCACAACAGTGCCTTCGGAGAGAAAACGGCCGATACGTGTCTCCAGCTTGCTCCGATAACTCATTTTCGGATACCGGAACAATAGAAACGCGCCGTC
>PKTF01000386.1 GCA_002869275.1 Ignavibacteria bacterium
TCGAATTCATCCAGAAGCAGTGGAATCGAATCGCGGTCACCCAGGGTTGCAAGAAAATGCAGGGGCAACGCTCCGTTCAACAGCTGGGATAAGCTTCCCGAAAAAGGAATAAGGCGGTCGGCTCCTTCACACTGACCGGGATTCGTACCATCGAGCGGGACGAGCATCGAACTGTGATAACGCAGCATCGCGGTGAATTGCTCAGCCCCGGCGGACTCCAGCCCGGCCGTGCCCTCCAGTGAAATGAAAATGCGTACGCTGTCTCCGGGTGAGACGCGAAGATGCGGGAGACGCACGGTGGCAAGGCCGCGTAGACGCTCGATGTCGATGATATCCGAACGGCTTCGACAGCCATTCTCATCGAGGGTTTCGACGGTGTAGCGTCCGGGCGCCGTAACAGTATGCGTTCTACCGACTTCCCCCTGCAGCAGAGTGTCATTTCGATACCATTGCCAGGAACGGGAAACCGAGGCAACGAGTTGGTTGCCCTCCCGGGTAATTTCCGGCACAGGCGCGGGCGGATAATACACCACACTGTGCGGAGAAGATACCGCGGTACACCCGTTGCTGTCCACGGCCTGCACCGCATAGGAACCCGGCTGTGACACCTCGAGAAAACGCCCGATCGTCCCGTTTGTCCACTGGTGGTCAGTATATCCCGCCGAGGCCTCCAGGACGACCGTGTCTCCCGGACACATTGCTGTCGGACCGAGGACCACGGGCGGCACGGGATTCCAGACTCGCAGTTCGAAAGGATCCGAGGAGCCGGCGCAATCCCCGAAAGACGTCACATGCACACGGTATGTTCCCGCCAGCGTGACGGTGATCGATTGACCGTACAGCACCCCCAGAGGCGTGTGCCATTCGTAGGACAGGTATCCCTCACCTGCATCGAGCCTGACGCTGTCGCCCGGACAGAGGGATAATGGACCATGTACGATAATCTCGGGGTGAAGGCTGTCGGCGACTTCCACCGTGAGGCTGTCTAATGCAGAGCAGGCACCGTTGTTCGCCTCCACGGCGATGAAGCCGGTGCCGAGACCGTCCCAGAACACAACCAGGCTGTCACGGTCAGTATCGCCCAAAATCATTCCTCCGCGCACGCTCCAACTGCATGATGTGAAATTCGCGAGGGACGCTTTGTAGACCGCTGTTGCGCCGACGCAAAAATGTCGCGGTCCGGTGACGTGCACCTCCGGTGCGGGCAGGACAGTAACCTCTACCGGATCGGAAGTCGCCGTGCAGCCGACCGGTGAAGAAACGGAAACCGTGTACACTCCGGGATTGCCCGTCCACAGCGTATTGCTCGTCGTATCGAGTATGCCGTCAGGCGTCATCCACGCGTATCGGTCATACCCTTCCGTCGCGGTGAGGACAACTGAGTCTCCTTCGCAAATAGACGACGGAGGCTCCATGGTGAGTTGAATGTCCGGCAGCGCATGCACCTGGATCAGCAGGCTGTCCGTTCCACTGCATGCGAGCGCTCCAGGCGCACGCTCTTCCACACGCAGATAATAGCTCCCGGCAACCGGCCAGCGAATCCTGATCGTGTCATCGGTCGCCGACAGCTGTTCCGCACCCGAAGGAAGCTGCCAGTCGAGCACCCCCTCGCGGTGCTCGAGGAAATAGGACGCACTGTCACCCGCGCAGACTTCCACCGGACCCACGAGCACGGGCATGGGACGCGGCACGACAGTCACCCGTATCTCCGTGCTGTCCGTACATCCGGAAGTGCTGTCGATGATACGCAGCCGCAAGCTCAGTTCTCCGACTTCCGTCCAGTGCATGCTGAGGATCGCACTGTCGGGAGTGAATTGCGATTCGCCGCCAGTGACGGACCATTGGAAAGACCGGGCGGACGAAGGCGCTGCCCGGTATTCATGGTCGCTGCCGAGACAGACCTCGAGCGGACCCAGAATCGCGGTGCCCGGCGATGCCGCCATGCGCACGATGATCGGCTGACTGCGACCCGCACAGCCACGGCTGTCGTGAGCAAACACTCTGTATGTACCTGCGTGTCCGACCCGCAGCACCGTTCCCGTCCCCACCACCGCTCCGGAATCATCCGTCCAGTAATAGCCCTCATATCCCTCGTCAGTCTCGAGGACGACAGTGTCCCCTGGGCAGAGCGGGTTACTCCCCGTAACACGCACCGGCAGTTCGAACGCCCAGTACACACTGATGCGCACCGGAGGGGAAACCGCATCGCAGCCGTTGCTGTCGATGACGGACACGATATACGGTCCTGCCTCCCGCGCCATGAGGCTGCCGGCGGTATCGGGAATTGCGCGCGACGGCGTCTGCCAGCGATAGGACGCATATCCCGGAGTCGCGGTCAGCAGGACGCTGTCGTTCATGCAGAACGTGCTTTCGCCCATGACCGAGATCCCGATGATCGTCGGGGGGTGAAACAGCACCGTCACGGAATCTTCGGCGGTACAGCCGTACAGATCCGTCACCAGTACGGAATATGTGGTGGGTTCTTCGATGAGCGCACGTGGCCGCTGCGCCGCGGGATTACTGAGCCCTTCGGTCGGTTCCCACTGAAAGAGCATCGTGGTTCGCAGCGGATAAACATCAAGAGGAAGAATCACCTCCTGGTTTCGGCAGGTGTACACCGTATCAGGGAGCATGGTGGTGGGCAACTCCCGGACTATCACGAGGATGCTGTCGATCGCGGTACAACCGTTTCGGTCCCATACCGTGACGAAGTACCAGGTCGTGCTGTCGGGAGAGGCAACGGGTTGTCCGATCGTTGTGGAATCGAGTCCGCGCGAAGGTGACCAGAGATACGAATACGGTTCTTCTCCCTGCAGCACCTGGAGCGGCAAACTCACCGAATCGCCACGGCAGACGGAGACGGAATCCTTCAGGTTCAGCAGCACCCGTTCGTACACGGTGATGAGGACGCTCGCTTCCGCGGTACAACCGATATCGTCCGTGACCGTCAGCGTGTATGTGCGGGTACTGTCGGCGGTAACACGAGTTACAGGGGTGCGTGAATTCGACAGTCCTGTTGACGGATGCCAGACGTACCGCCAGTCGGGCCGGTGCGGCATGTTTCCGATGGTGGTATCCACACCGTGGCAGACCGTGATATTGGGTCCTACATCGACTTCGGGTTTGGGGTGAATATTCACATAGACCGAGGCTGTTTCCCGGCAGTCGAGGCTGTCGAAAGCGATGAGGGAATACAGTCCCGCCGCCATGACACGGGTCGTTGAAGTAGTGTCCCCCGTCGACCAGTAGTAGCGGTGGTAGGGAAAGGTCGTTCCCAGGACGACGGTGTCTCCAATGCATACTTCCCTGTTTCCGGTGAAGACGATATCATGGGCTTCGCAGGGATCGGGCCAGCAGGTGATGCCGAAGGGAAGGGAAATCAATTCGAGTCTCGGAGAGCCGACTTCCGTGCCATGGTTTCCCTGGTCTGAGTAGTCCTCGTAGGAGTCACAGAAGCGCCACCAGCCGACAAGTCCCTCCCGATCATTCGGCGGGAGATCGATATCTTTTGTCGCGCGGATCTGTTCCTGCGTGCGCTCGACATTCCAGTATCGTGCTTCGTCGATAAGGCCATCGAAATACGCGCCGACATCGTTGTCGTGATATCCGCACCAGGCGAGGCCGCTTTTGCAGTCGAACTGGCGACTGGAGAACTTCGGCGAAATGATGAGCTCACCATTGATATAGACGCGGGCTCTGCCTAGTGGTCCGTTGACTACCACGGCGAAATGCTGCCAGGTACCGGCAAGGAAACTGTTGTTTGGTGTCCAATAGAGGATGTCCGGAGGTCCGGTGGCCGTGACGAATGCGATGCGTTGATTCTTTTTTTCGAA
>PKTF01000301.1 GCA_002869275.1 Ignavibacteria bacterium
CGCGCACGGGATTGACGATGTACAGTACGTCACGCCATTTGTCGTAGGCCATGTTCGTGTACGACCCTGCTGGAATCATCCAGGCGTTGGGGTGGGTGGGATTGCCCACCGGCGCTTCGTTTTTCCATAATAGCTCCCAGTGCGCCGAGCTCTGGGCGAGGGCGGTGTCGTTGTGGTTGAAGAGAAACAGCAAGGCAGCGAACAGAATGCAGTAGCGAACAACACTCATCGTGATCCTCCCGAACAGTGCGATGACGATAGTCGACCGACAGATAACATAGAAAAGACCCCCGTAAATCGGAAATGTTACACCTGTGCCACAAGACCTCTTCACTGCTGGATGCAGCAAGCTGTTGAGGATTCGGGAGCGTGCGCGAACCAACGGTTCGTGCAGCGCAAGGCACTGGGAGAGTGCAGGCTGCTGCATGGTAAGGGCGAACCGGCGGTTCGCCCCGCTTTCACTGCCGGAAGGTTCCAGAGGAGTGAACAAAGTAAGGGCGAACCAACGGTTCGCCCCTGCTTCGTCACCTGGTCGTTGGGCTCAATTCGCGTAGAAGTCGATCTGCCGTTCGATCGCAGCGCGGCATACGGGACAGAAGTCCGTGAGACTCAGTGAAAACATGCGGCAGTCCAGAGACGGACGATACATACCTTCACTCACATATCCCGCGCCCTCGAAGGCGCCGACCTTACCGAGCAACTCCTTGTTCTGCGAAATCTCGCGCATGCGCGTGAACAGCGGCGCGCGCTTCTCGTAATAGTCATCCGCGAGACGATCCATGGTGCCCAGTTCGGCTCGGATCTTGTCGTATTCCGCCTTGCCCCAGTCCGTCGGCATGTCGATTCCCGGAGTGAGATAGGCTTCCCATTTCACATGCGGGGCGTGCAGGAGGCGCGTGACGTTCGGTTCCCAGGGCTCCACGCCTTCGGGATAGAACTCGTCGTAGCCGGTGGACGAACTGTAGTACTCGTCACCGAGTCCGCCGAAGCTGTGCCCGAATTCATGCACGTACACATAATCGCGCTGCCATTCCTGTCCCTCATGCGTCTCGTTGACATACGTGGTCGTATACAGCTGGTAGATTCCACCGCCGCCGTAGCGGCTGTCGTTAATCAGAATGCAGATGAAGTCGTATGGCGCGGCGGCCGCGATGTCGCGGAGTTCGCGGTTGGACTCAGTCAGCACGTAGCGTGGCGAACCAAAGGTATTATACATGCTTCCTATCGCGGTGTTTTTCCACACGTTGCGATCGGGCACGTCGATTCCGGACTGCGGGGAAACAGCACACACGGCGCGCACGTTGAAATCCTTCGCGCGCTCTTTGAACGGCTCGGTGTCGAACATGACGTCATTGAAATGCTTTGCATCCTTCTTGAACTTCTCCATGTCTTCCGCGGCATAACCATCACCAATGATCACAATATCAACGTTCTTATGGATATCGCCGTTATCCATCAGGTCGATCACCTCGAACGGCGGGAATTGTGTCTCAGCGATTACCTGGGTCGGATCGTTGGGATCGATGACCGTGGAGAATTTCTCACGAAAGATCAGGTGGTCGTCGCGCCGGCTGATCGTCACCTGCACAGTACGCCTGGGGAAGGGGAAGCGCACGGATTCATGAAATGTCTTCCACACGCCGCTGCCGGCCTCGGCCGTCGTCTGCCACTCGTTGAACACCGTGGAGTAGCCGCGGGAATACAGCAGCATTCCGCTCTGCACATCGAAGACACGCACGAGGAACATCCCGAGATTCAGCGTGTCAATGAGGTTGACCGTACTGCCGGGCCAGGGTCCTTCCTGGAACACCTTGTCCAGAGTGATGCGCTCCTCACCCTTCGTACCGATATGATGATAGTCGACACGCATGGTCTTGTCGTAGAAGAAGCGGTTGAAATCCACCTGCGCCTGGGTAGACAGCAGCGGAATGCACATGAGCAGTAGGAAATGGCGTAAACGCATAAGACACCTGTCAGATAAACACTGGTTCAGCATGAAAATACGGAATTTCGAATTACGGATTGCGCTTCACGCTTTGCAGAATTGAAAAATGAGATCGTTGCACGGCTTCTGCCGTGCAACGATGATGAAGCCAGCTATGCCCTTTACGAAATCTGCAATTCGAATTTTAGCATGGAACATTGTCCCGCTGTTCCGTATATAGAGAAAAGCACAATGAAGAGTTACGCATCATGAAAACACGCTTTCTGATTTCTGGTCTTGTTGTTCTGCTGCTGGTCGGCTGTTCGTCCACCAGCCGATTGCATCAGTATCCCCTGCGCGGGAAGAAGGTGGCCTTTCTTTCACGGGCGGAATGCAGCGAACTTTCGGGATCGGTGTGGGTGGACGATCCCCATCCTGATCCTGAGAACCCGTGGACGGCGGTCGCGGCGTTATTCATTTCCATCGTCGGCAGTGTGGCGGCCGACGCGACGTTTGAGGGGGATATCGATACGAAGGGTGTTGCCCGCGTGCTTTCCAATGGCATCGAACGCAGCATGGCGGACCACCTGCACGTCATACCCGTCGCAACGGAAGCCGAAGCGGATTACATCATGACCACGCGCCTGCGCCGGGTTGGGGTGCATTCCGATGCCGACGGTGTATTTCTCCGTGTCAAGGTCAGCGAGGCACTGTACAGCACCCGCGACAGTTCCGTGGTCTGGGAAAGCACACTCAGGCAGGAACTCCCCCTGCGCTTCCATTCCACCGGCATCGGTGATCCCACCGTCATGGCAGTGGAGGGAGTAGTGAGCGCCGTCGAACTCTTCACGCTCGAAGACGAAGAAGTGCAGGACGCCGTGCTCTTCACCGCCGAGGATACCGGCCTGCTGCTGGGCGAAATGATTGCCCGGGATGCTCGCCGTTGATGATTCTTCCCTTTAGAAGAGGAACGCGGAGTTTCTCCGAGTCGACGCAGAGTTTCTCAGAGGGTTATGAAGAATAGCCCTCTGCGTGACTCTGAGTCAGCTTTGAGAGACTCTGCGCTCCTCTTCACATTCCTACAGAAAATCTATGTGAAACACACCTTGCACAGTACCCGGCAGCTCGCGATGGTTTCTTGAGCGAAATCCGTTAAAGCGCCGCCAGCGCAGGATGGTGATCCAGTGCCTGGGCGATCTGGGTGACGGTCTCCACTGCCTGAGCGCGAGGATGATTGTTGGCAAAGAGATAAACATGATGCGATGCCTCTATCAGTGATACGATCTTTCTGACGATATCTGCGATTTCTTCCGGTGTGTAGCGGTAGTCGTAGCGGGTGATATTGTCGCCGTCGAACCAGTTCTGCGCGTTGCGTCCGTGCAAACGCACATAGGCCAGGTCCTTGCCCGGGTACATCACGTTGCTGGTCAGTCCGGGAAGCCGTGGTGCGTCTACCGAACACAGGGTGATGCCGCGCTTTCGCGAATAGCTGTAAGTCGTGTCGTGGTGCCAGCTTGCATGACGCAGCTCAAGTACGATCCTGAAGGTATTGAAGTATTCGAGCAGCTCGTCGAGGTAGCCGAAATTGTCGTTGGTGCACTTGAAGCTGTAGGGGAACTGGAAGAGCACGCAGGCCAGCTGGTCGGCGTCGGACAGCACCATCATCGCGTCGGCGAAATCCAGCCAGTTCTGCTGCAGCGTGCGCCGCTCGTGCGTGATGCTCTGATGTGCCTTCACGCTGAACATCATGTTGGGAGCCTTGTTGCGGATCTGGAACAGCGTGCTCGGACGCGGCATGCTGTAATACGTGTAATTCAGCTCGGTCGCGGGAAAAAAATGCTGATAATACTCCAGCATCTGCGGTTTTTTCGTGCCATAACGGTAGAACGGACCGATCCAGTCCTCGTACGAATAGCCGCTCGTACCGAGAAACACACCCCGCTGCCGCAGCTTCCAGATGCTGCGCGGCGGCAGAAGACGCGTTTCCTGCTCGGTGAAAAGGCTTTCCTGGTACATGATCACACCGTGGTTAGATAAATGTCTAACTAAAGGTACGATGTGGAATTCCGTTTGTCAAGTGAAAAGATCAGAACGCTTGGAGACGGACGGAATGCTTGTATCGCAGCGCATTAAATGACAGATTAGAGATCGCCGCGTCCATCACGCGCACGTATCGTGTGTCGTATCACGGACAGGAATCGCCTGTCTCAATCTGAATGCGAGGAGTGCTCCATGCGCATCATGAAATATATTCTTGTTCTCGCCGCCCTGTGTGGCGGAACCGTTGTTCACGCCCAGCCGCAGCTGACGCTCAAGCGCACGGCGGTGGACTGGCCCGAAATCAGCGTGTTTTATGAAGTCTTGTGCAGCAACAGGCTCGAAGTAGCGCATACGCCGGCGAATATCACGCTGACAGAGGACGGCATTCCGGTCGCCTCTTATACGAAGTACTGCCCGGATACCACGACGCATTGTGCGATGTCGGCCGGACTCGTCTTCGACGCGAGCGGTCCGACGGTGGGGAAATGGCATGCGGCGCAGCGGAATGCCGGACGGGCGTTCATAAGCAAAATGAATGGGGGCAGCGACGAGGCGGCGCTCGTATTCTACAATACCTTTGTGACGGTCGAACAGGCGATGACCAGCGATACCACTGCGCTGCAATCAGCCATGGCAACGCTTTTTCCCGTCGGCGGCAATGCCATGTACGACGGGATCTTCGAGGGAATGCAGCAGGTGCTGAACAGCGGCGTGAACTCGTGCCGCACGGTCGTGGTGTCGGCATTTGATGCGGACAACCTGAGCAACTATACCGAACAGGATGTAATCGACGTCGCACGGGCGAATGAACTGCGCATCATCACGGTGGGACTCGGTTTCAATTTCGACGCCGGTACAATGCAGCGCATGGCGGATTCCACCGGCGGACGGTATTTCCGCGTGCTCGATACACTGAACCTGCAGCAGACGTACCGTGAAATCTATGAACTGATTTCGGACGAGTTTCGCGAATGCGTCCTGCGTTTCGATACCGATTGTGAAGACGGCGCCTACCACGACATTTCCCTCGAGATCGAGAATGTCTGCAGCGGATCGGATTCGACAGGTACCCGGGTGATACATCCCTTCGCCACCGGACATGAACGCCCGCTCGATATCGTTCCTGCAACATTCGAAGCCTTTGCCGGCACGACCATTGAATTGCAGTACGGCCATGTCACGTTGAATCAGGGGATACTGCAGCCTGCGAATTTCATCATCACGTTCCCAAGAACAGTGCTGAAACTTCTATCGGTGAAGATTCCGCGTGGTTCGCCCCTGGAAGGCACCGAGGTTGATATCATTCCCTTCGCGCAGAACTACCTTTTGGCAACGAAGGTTGCGGTGGATATCGGCAGCCCCGGATCATTTTTCAACCTGGAGTTCGAGGTGCTGGACAGACAGGATTCGACATCCGTTCTCGTAACCCCGCTCAGCGCGTCGGTGCAAAAAGGCTGTCTCACTCCTACCATGCATACCGGACGCATCAACATCGCCATTCCACCGAGACCGGTGATCGAAGCGCTCGGTCTGACCGCGTTCTGCCCGGGCGACTCGGTGACTCTGCGTGTGACAGAGGAATACGACGGCTACCTCTGGACGACAGGGGATACCACGCGCAGTATTACGGTGAAGGAAGGAAAAAACTATGCCGTGACGGTGATGGACCATGCCGGGCGCAGTGCCATATCTCCGGTCTTTCCCGTAACGGTGCATCCGGGCGCACATCCACAGCTGAGCCAATCAGGCAGCGTGGCGCTGTGTGCCGGAAGTAGTCTTACTCTCGGCACGAAGGAAAGCTACATGCAGTACCAGTGGTCCACGGGCGATACCACGGCGACAATCGCGGTGGCTGATTCCGGCATGTATGTCGTTGCCGTCATCGATTCCAACGGTTGCGCCGGTGTGTCCGACACGCTTTCGGTGACCGTGCAGGATCCGGTGGTGACAATACAGCCCTCCGATACCGCATTGCTCTGCATGGGTGACACGCTTCTCCTGACCGCAGATGCGGGCTTTGTGCATTATCGTTGGAACAACGGACGAGCGACCCAACAGATTTTCGTGACTCAGCCGGGAAATTATGTCGTCCGCATCACGAATGCCGCGGGCTGCACCGCGTGGTCCGACACCGTGGTCGTGGTCGAGGTTCCGCTCCCCGATGCGGAAATTACAACGCAGGGACCCATGACCATCTGCCCGGGAGATTCGCTCGCGCTCAACGGAACTCCGGGATTCGTGGCGTATCACTGGTCCACCGGTGAGACTACGCCGTCCATTCGGGTCCATAATCCCGGACTCTACACGCTGCGTGTCACGAATGCCAACGGATGCACGTCGGTGGCGGACAGCGTGTACGTCGGCATCACGCAGAGACCGAAGCTCGAACCGGGCGGCACGCATTCCATCTGTTTCGGTGAAAGCCTTGTGATGGATGCGGGCGAAGGGTATGTCGCGTACCAGTGGAGCACCGGTCTAGAGGGACGCACACTGGAAGCGGACACCTCGGGCAGTTACTGGGTCGATGTGACCGATGCCGGCGGCTGCACGCTGCGATCCGATACGGTGGTACTTTTCGTTCGACCCGAGATCAAACCGGAAATCACGGCGGATGGTCCGCTGACGTTCTGCGACGGCGGCAGCGTCGCGTTGAACGCTCCTCTCGGATTCCGCGGGTATGAATGGAGCAGTGGCGAGTTGAGCAGCAGAATCGTCGTGCAGCGCAGCGGAACCTATTCCGTCAAGGTCTTCGGTGCCGACGACTGCACGGGCACCTCGGAGCCCGTTGACGTTACCGTTCTGCCTCTGCCTCCCAAACCGGTGGTGACCGTGCAGGGAGCATCGCTGACGACAACCTCTGCGCACGGATATCAATGGCTTCTCGACGGCATTCCCATTCCGATGGCCACAAAACAGAATCACACGGCCGCGCATTCCGGCATGTACAGCGTGCGGGTATTCAACGCCGACAGCTGCTCGAGTATCTCCGACGAGGTGCAGGTGACGTTGAGCGGAATTGAGTCCGCACCGACGTCTTTCAAACTGCAGGTCTATCCCGATCCCAACCATGGAGAATTCACCATTGAGGCGATCGCAGACGTCCCGCTGCCTCTCCATGTTTCCGTGGTCAATATGCTCGGACAGCGTGTCGCCGTGTTCGAGGAACAGCGAGCCGAGGGAACGGTTCGCCGAAGCATCTCGCTGCAGCATGTGCCGTCGGGTGTTTACCTTCTGCGGGTACGTCTCGGAATGGAAGTGATCACGAGGCGCATCATCAGGCAGTAACGCGCGTTAACGGATGCCATACGGGGAGGGAGGACATTCTGGCCGTTTACGACGACCGCACCGGTCGTCCGGTGAAGAAGATGGATTTCAGGGACAGCACCTTGAGCAGTGTTGATATCGCGAAATCGAGGGAGGACTGTTTCTGCAGGAGATCCTGGATGATGATGTGTTCGGCATGCACCAGTGCATCTTCCTGAAGCTCGGCCACGCGGTTGTTTACTCCGTGCCAGGTGGAGTTGAGCTGTGATCCATAGTATGCATAGATCTGCTGCTTGATGAGATTCTTGATGCGGGAATCGAGTGCGAGGGCGCCGCGTCCGTGTCCGTTGTCCGAAAGATCGATGGCCTTGATTTCGAACGTCCGGTAATTGCCTCTTGAATGGGTGTAGATGGCCATTTCCCGGATGTACAGCTCACTGTAGCATTTCCATTTCGCTTTCCCGTACACATCGTCTTCCAACGGATCGTCTTCCAGCACGTAATGCATTTTCTCCAGGTACGGGTGGATATCGATGCTTTCGTGCTTATACATATCCTCCATCGCCCACATGAGATTGGACTTGCTCATGTAGCGGTCTTCGTTGCGCAGCCTTTCCTTGAATTCCGAGAGCAGCAGGTCATAGAAATTCGTGATCAGTTTGATATGCTGGTGCAGCTCAGGGGAGGCGTAGCGGTCGAGAAACGCCTGGTAGTCGTGCACAGTGTAGGTGCGTCCGTGCTGGTCCTTGACGACGTCAAGCAGATCTTCCAGGGCGTCATGCATGAACCCCACGGCACTGTACATGTGTCCGCTGTCCGTATCCATCCCCGTCTTTCCTACGACCGCTCCAACGCGGTTGAGGTGTGCCGCCGAGGTGATGCCGCATTTGCGCACCAGCCGATGTTCGAGAAAAAGGCGGAGAATCTCCCGCACCTCTCCGCCGTATCGTCCGTAGAGCCGTTCGAGGCTTTCCCTGCCGGGCAGGGTGCTGAACAGAATGTCTGACTGTACGCTCTGGAAATCGGGTGATTCCTCACACAGGCTGCGGGCGGTGGAAATTTCGAACGGAGCGTGGTGCTGATGCTCACGCGGTGTGCCGAGCTTGTCGGCATGGCGTTCGAGAAACCTGTCGAAGACCTGCTGCATCACGGGTGCCTGACTCAGTCCGTAAAGTTCGGTGAGGATTGCGATTTCCGGGGTTTCCCCATGCAGAATGTTGCCGAACATTTTTACGGCGAGCGGATAGTGCGGATCCTGCTGCATCTGCTTGATGGAACTCGTATAGCGCATGAGGCTGTCTCCTGCGGGATGAGGGGAGGAAATGCGTCTGTCAGTCTGTGTGGCTGTCCGGGGCGTTTCCGGGTTTCATGCTCAAGGGATCAGAAAATTGGACCGGCGGTTGTATGCTGCCGTCCCAATGCTCGCTCAGCAGCGCGTCGGCCTCGTTTCGTCCGATGATGATCGGATCTTCCATGCTGCCGGTCTGCTGCGGAGCGACAGGCGTGACGGGCTGAGAACTCACGTGCATCGGTTGTGGCATGCTGCCCACATGAAGCGTCTGTGTCGGGAACGCGAAGTTCACTCCCAGCCGCTTGGCCAGGCGTACGATGTCCACGAACAACCGATGACGTTCGCGCAACTCCGTGGGCCAGTCCGGTGTTTCGTGGAACACGTACAACAGAATATTGATGGAGAAATCGGCGAACTCGTTGACGTACACCATGTAGAAATCCTTTCGGGTGTACGGGTGCCTGCGCACGATCTCGCGAATGCCCTCGCAGAAGGCATCCATTTTCTCCGGTGTGGTATCGTACTGCACTCCCAGCTTCACCGAGATACGGCGGTAGCGACGGCGCCCCATGTTGTCGACAGCGGCGCTCACGAGCCGTGAGTTCGGCATGGTGATCTGCGAGTTGTAGAAGGTGCGGATGCGCGTGCTGCGAAACCCGACTTCTTCCACGTTACCCTCGAGATCTCCGATCTTGATCCAATCTCCGATATCGAACGGTTTGTCGAACATGACCGTGAGCGAACCAAACAGGTTTTCAACCGTGTCCTTGGCTGCGAGAGCAACGGCCACACCGCCGATTCCGAGTCCGGCCAGCAGACTCGTGATGTCGATGTTGAGGTTGTCGGCGATGAACAGGAGTCCGAAAGCGATCACGATGATTTTCAATGCGCGCCGGATCATGGGTACGAGCATATCATCGAATTTCGATTCAGTGCGTGAGGCGAGTACCGCGAAATATCCGGCGACAAGATCCACGAGCCGGTATGCGGCCCACACACCGCTAACCGCGATGACGAACTGTGTTGCGAAGAAGAGAATGGTCTCCGCCTGCAGGGTCAGGTCCAGCGGACTCAGCAGCGCAGACCACAACAGCGCCATGGCGAGAATGCCCAGTGGTTTTATCAGCTGTGTGTCGAGCTTGAACTCGGTTGTGGCTTTACTGCTGCGGATAAAACGGACGATCCATTTACTGAGGAGCCTGATGACCAGCTGTTCAACCAGGATGCCGAGGATGACCACGACGAGGATTGCGATCCACTGCCAGTTTTCGAAGTACACGGCTTTGTTCAGCAAAGACTCTGGCATCCGGCTGCGCATCCAGTCTGCGAAGGTGTCCGGGGGTACCATGGTCTCGACGCCTTCGACAACCTCTTTGTCCGCTACCAGTTCCAGCAGGGTGGGGAGCGATGCGACGGTTTTCCTCGTGAACAGCCAGCTGCTGTCTTCCGACAGGCCAATGGAGACTTCCGCCTTCGCGATTGGTTTACGCCAGACGTACACCGGACCATCAAACTTGTCTGGGATATCATCAATGACAACAAATTCATACCTGTCGAGAAACAGCTTCAGTTCCCGGGCAACCTTGACACCCTGTTCGGCGCGAAGCGCCGCCGGCAAACCATCCAGATCAATGCAGGACATGGCTTTTTTCAGCGCCGCCTCTTTCACTGCACCAGTAGTATCACTTCCGTAGATCACCATGCTTACGAGGTAGCTGCGGAAGGTCGCGCGCGGCGACGAAAGATCAGCTGCCTGCTGCGCATGCATCGCCGGAGCTGACAGCAGAAACAGCAGCAGTCCCAGTTGAAAAACGCGATTCAGGTTCTTGTAGAGTGTGTGTGTGATGTGTCGGCAGGGATTCCCGTCGTTTGCTCGCATGAAAAAGTGCCGGAATGTGAAACAGTCTGGGCCACAGAGGCGGTTCTGACCTGAATATACGCTTTTGGGTGCTGGAAATACAGTGCGGGAGGTCCGTAAAGGATGCGGATTGGCAGAGGAGTGCTGTGCGTAACGGAGATCAGCGCGCTGCGAGGCGTGCCAGGGCGATCGCTTCGGCCGTCAGGATGTAATCTGCCGCACTCGCCGTATGCGGTCTTCCGCCATACCAGTTGCGCGAAACAGGATTCACGAGCTCCGGCAGGATGCCGCCATTGGCATGTGCAAGCTTTGTCACGGAGCCGAACAGTTCCTCTGCGCGGTCCAGCCGTCCTCCAGCCAAACAGGCTCGGGCGAGACGCAGCGCGATCTGCGGACGTGACTGCCGGGCGAACCAGTCTCCACCGGGTTCGGCATGGTAGAGCAAAGGGGAGTCTTCGATGGAGAAAGCATTCTCAACGATATCGAGGGCCATCGCGGCCTCTTGCGAACCTGCCGGGAAGATCCCACAACTGACTGCGTCACAGATCAACGGGTGGAATAGTCGCTGCTGAGCGTCAGTGAGGTTGTCGGCCCGGTTCATCGTCAGCACACCCCGCGCCAGATTCGTCAACGCTGTTTCCGCCCTTGTGGCTGCATCGCGATAAAGGAATTGCTTCAGATCATCCTTCATCAGTTCGGCATAGTTCTCGGCGATGCGAAGCGCGCGAGCACCCAGGATGGTCGCATACACCCCGGGAGCTTCCGTCAGAGCGCTTCCCCAGGGACTGTTATCCTTCTGAATCAACCCGTCGTCACCGAGTTGATACATGATGATGTCCGCGACACGGGTGGAAAGTCGCTCCCAGTGTCTGGCGATGAAGGTGGAATCGTCCGGCAGATCGCTCTCCACGACCCTTCTTCTGCGCAGGTCTTCACGCATGGCTTCGAAGGCGAAAATGTAGCGCGGCATGCCGTCTTTTCGGAGCAGGGCGTCATCCGGCCTCGTCCATTGCCATTCCTCGCCATTTCCGAAGTACGGAGCGGGAGAAATGAGGTAGGGGAAACCGATGCCGTGTTCCGAACCGAGTATGTCGAAGAGCGTATACCTTCCGTTCTCTGCCCGGTGCAGAAATTCCATTGCCTTCCAGGCGGCATCCGAGAGTCCGGCGGCAGCCAGCGCTTCAGCGGCGAGCAGGAGGTCGGCAGCATGCGTGACCGCCTGGCTCCGCGGTTGCAATGCCGAGACGATCTGTCCCTCCGCGCTGCCTTCTTCATGCACCTGTGCCTGCAGAAGGGTCAGGAGGGATTGCTGGTAGACCTGCTGCTCGATCTCCGAAAGCTCTCCCGGCAGAAAGCGTGCCTGCGAGAGCGTGTGCTTCCAGTTGCCGAGTGCGGTTTCCAGACTCCAGGCTGTTTCTCCCCGTTCGAGGAAGACATCAAGGTCCCGTTCCACCAGCTCGTCGCAGCATGAGTGGTAGGCAAGAATGTGATAGCTGAAGCGCGTACCTTCGTGCTCGGTTTCGCGTTTTTCATACCGCCAGTAAGGCATATCCATGACAAATTGCAGGCCGATCTCCCTCTGGTCCGATTCCTCCTGCCGTATGGCAGCGACGAGTATGCGCTCCTGGATAGCGGGTGGATGGTACCAGTAGACATCAATTCCCTCGCCGGATGCGTGCAGAATCCCTGTCCCTTCCAGGCTGCGCATGGTGTCGGGGACGAAAGGACGGCGGACATCGTTCTCGTCGATACTGAGCGAAAGGTGCGAGAGAATGCTTTCCGTGGTGAGGCCGTCAGCCAGATGGCTGTACAGATGCGATGTCGTTCGTCGCACGATGCCGCTGTCACTGGAGATTGCCGTCGCGAGAATGCCGTTGGTGATGAAACGCGAAGGTGGAATCCGTGGGGCGTCCACGATCTCGTCGAGTACGTGGTGCATGTCCGCGGCACGTACGATGCGAAGGATGTTGCCGGTGAGGCCTCCTCTGTCGCCGTGGTCGTAAACACGCACGGCGAGCAGGTTGAATTGTTCGCGGATGAAGCGGGGCAGCGGATAGACACGGAGCGCATGCAGTTCGGAGCGTTTCCCTGGAGGAAACGATCCGGACTTGCCGACAAGAACGCCGTTCAGAAAGGTTTCATCGGCGTCGTCGACTCCGCTCATGACAAGGAGAAGTGAGTCGTCGCGCATGTTGTCCGGCAGACGGAAGCGGATCCGGTACCAGGCGAAACCGTCGAGAAGAGGAAACCCATGATCCTCCCAGGCACCGGGGACGGGGATGAAATTCCAGTCTTCGTGTTCATCGATGTATTTGCTGCGCCACACGTCGTCGTCGCCGACACGAAACGCCGCCAATCCACTCAGATTCAGTGACGTAGTGTCGCCTGGCACCGGTTGGTCGGCACGCGTGTCTCCCGTGTTCTGTGCCTGAAGGTGCGGAAGCTGCAGGCAGAGGAGGAAGAGGAGCAGGATGGGAAAGAGGGAGCGCATTCAGAGTCGGCTGATGATCGCGAGTACGAGACGGGAAAACGTTTCGGATACAGCGGCGGCAACGGTCGTCACTTCCTCATGCGTCACGACCTGGCGGACGGTGAGGGCCTTGTTCGTGATGCAGGAGATCCCGATCACATCGAGACCTGCCCGGACGCCATGCATGATTTCAGGCACGGTAGACATACCCGCGGCATCAATACCGATGCTGCGGAAGAATGCGATCTCCGAACGTGTTTCGTATGTCGGACCCGAGCAGAATCCGTAGGTGCCCTCGCGAAGTCCAACACGACTTTCGCGTGCGGCTTGCCGTGCGAGTTCGAGCATACTGTCCGGGAACAGTGGCCTGGGAAGTTGCCTCCATTCGTCCGCGTGTCCATGGAGTTGCATGCCCATCCGGGGTGCGGCGGGCGGAACGACCACATCGGTAATGAGCATGAGATCGCCGGCCTTTGTTGTCGGCGCCAGTCCGCCGGCAGCATTTGTGAGAATGAGTGTTTTCGCACCCAGGGCCGCGGCGATGCCGGCCGGCAGCGTCGTCGCCTGACCGGAGTACCCTTCATAGCCGTGGATGCGGCCTTTGAACAACAGGATGGTTTTTCCTGAGTGTTCAGCCAGCAGCAGGCTGCCTTCGTGTCCCGCGACTGTCGAGGTCGGATAGCCGGGAAGCTCCGACGTGGGGATCTGACTGTGGATCGTCAGGTGGTCCGCAAAATTCCCCAGCCCTGATCCGAGAATGACCGCCGCATCAACACGGTCACCGGCGAAGGCGCGCAGGGCGCGAACGAGGTCTTCGGGGAGTGATATGCCGTGATGGTTCGACATCAGAAACCTGTGAGAATTCCGGCGATGGTAGCGGTCATCAGCGTGGCGAGGGTACCACCGAGAAGTGCGCGTATTCCCAACCGGGAAATGTCTTTGCGCCGGGTAGGAGCCATCGGACCAAGACCACCCATCAGAATGGCGATGGATGAAAAGTTTGCGAATCCGCAGAGAGCGAACGCCGCCATGGTGATTGCCTTGTCGGAATAGAGCGCCCCGGTTTTGATCAGCTCCGCCATTTCAAAATATGCGACAAATTCATTGAGGACGAGCTTCGTACCCAGCAGATTGCCCACCTGGAACGACTCCGCCCAGGGGAAGCCTATACCGTAGGCGACATATTGCAGTACGAGTCCGAACACGAGTTCGAGGCTCAAGGGTTTGCCGAAGGTCGCGATGAGATAGCCGTTGAGGTCGGCAATGCGGCCGACAAGGCCAAGGCCGTAGTTCGCCAGGGCGATCAGGGCGATGAACGCGAGGAGCATGGCTGCGATGTTGAGGGCGAGCTGCATCCCTTCGGAAGCGCCGCTGGCAGCAGCGTCGATCAGGTTGGAGGAGGTTTTTTCGCGCGGGACCTTTACATGTCCGAGTGTGACGGGTTTCCCGTTTTCCGGGAGAAGTATTTTACTGATCACCATGCCCGCCGGGGCAGCCATGATGCTCGCACCGAGCAGCTGAGCGGCGAAGCGCACCTGCGCATCAGTAATCGCCATCCCGTGCAGTTCGGCATACGAGAAGCCCAGCATCTGCACATAGGCTGCCATCACGCTGCCGGCGATGGTCGCAAGTCCACCCACCATGACAGTCAATAGTTCCGATTCTGTGAGATCTTTCAGGAAGGGCTTGATCATCAGCGGTGCCTCTGTCTGTCCGACAAAGACATTCGCGGAATTCGAAAGTGATTCAGCGCCACTGGTCCCCAGCAGTTTTACCATGATCCAGGCCGCCCCCTGTACGATTTTCTGCATGATGCCGAGGTGGTACAGCACGGCCATGAGCGAGGCGAAGAAAATGATGACGGGGAGGACCTGAAAGGCGAAGAAAAAGCCAAGGGATACCGGCTGGCCTGGACTGAGCGCCAGATCGCCGAAGATGAATTTCGATCCCTCAGTGGTGAACGAGAGCAGCTTCACGAAAGAGCGGCTGACGATGTCGAAACCGTACTTGGGCCAGGCGAGGGGCGCCCAGAACGCACCGAGTGCATCCCCCTTGATCACGAGGATGCCGAAGATGAGCTGAATGGTGAGGCCCTTGGCCACGAGAGGCCAGGGAACGCGACGTCGATTCTTGGAAAACAGGAACGCGATGCCTATCACGAGAAAAATACCGATCAGACCACGCCCGATGCTTTCGATCATTCAGACCTCGTCACTTCCTCAAGGTTCGTGGTGAAGCATTTGCGACAGCGGGCTTCATACGAATCCGCAGCACCCACGAGGACGCGCTCGGAAGCGGTCGTCACGCGCTGGGTGCGGTTCGCGGGATTTCCGCAGACCATACAAATGGCGAGGGTTTTCGTGATGTATTCCGCAATTGCCAGAAGCTGTGGCATGGGTTCGAAGGGTTGAGCGAGGTAGTCCTGATCGAGACCGGCCACGATGACACGGTGTCCGCGATCAGCGAGTTCCTCGCATACGCCTACCAGGTCCAGGTCAAAAAACTGTGCTTCATCGATACCGACGACATCGACATCACCGGCATTCGCGAGGATGTCCGCTGCGTTCGATACCATGACCGACGCCAGCGAAACGCCGCTGTGCGAAACGATGCGATCTTCCGCGTAGCGCGTATCGATTGCCGGTTTGAAGATTGCCACTCGCTGTTTGGCGATTTGTGCGCGTCGGAGGCGGCGGATCAGTTCTTCAGTTTTGCCACTGAACATGCTGCCGCAGATTACCTCCACCCAGCCTGTTTCCTGTGGAAGAATTTTCAACGGGATGCTGTCTACCATCAATACGGTTTTGTCATGAAAGTGAGAAAAAGATACCCGCCGTGGCGGGCACAGGGTTCATGCGAGAAAAGGTACGGCGATTTTTCCAGCAAACGAAATTGACAGATCTGGTCACCGAAGCAGGGGATTTCCAGTCCGCATGCAGCGCCGTACTACTTGATGGATACGGGAAACATTCTGATATTACGCCCATCACCAGCATGAGTTTTCTATCCTGTGTGCCGCTCTACTATAATATGGCAATGTATCGTTCGAGCAATTTTTCTGCTCTTCATCTGCGTGCCGAGCTTATCGTACGGCCAGGATTTGCCCTTTCATTCAATGCTCGACAGCGCACGTTCTGTCCTGGGCGTGAATCCTGATTCTGCCGCCGCGATCGTAGAACACGCCCTTCCTCTCGCAGAGGATGAGAAGCATCAGGCAATGGGGCAGGAGTTGCTTGCCGAAGCGCAGTTTCGTGCCGGACGCAAGGCGGCTGCCGTCCGTGCATACGGACACGGCATCGAACTCGCTCGACGCACGCAGGACGATCAGCTCCGGGCTCGATTGCTCAACGGGGCTGGAACCGTGTTCAGAAGTGTCGGTCAGTATGACGTAGCGCTGGAGTACCACCTGAGTTCCCTGACACTGTTCGATTCCCTGGGCAACAGCATCGGCAAGGCCCAGGCTCTGCATGACATGGCGGAAGCGCTGCTGCTGCTCGGACAGGAAAACGAGGCCTGGCAGGCGCATCAGCGCGCTCTGAACCTGCGACTCGCCGAAGACCATCAGCACGGCATCGCGGAATCGTACAACAGCCTTGGCCGCATTTACTGGCGACGACGTGAAGTGGATTCAGCTCTCGTGCTTTTCCAGGCAGCACTCACGCAGCAGAAAAAGCTGGGACTGCTGCGCTCCGAGGTCGCCATTTCTCTCAATGACATCGGGAACGTCCATCTCGGAACAGGCGATGTTGCCCGCGCCATGGAGTACTACCGGGAAGCACAGGGGATAGCCGAGTCCACCGGTGATCGCAATATTCTGGCGCTCGTGAGCAAGAGCCTCGCCGTGGGCTATCGCACGATGGGTGACTGCTCCCGTGCGATCATGTATCTCGAACAGGCCGAAGACATGGCACAAACCATGCGGCTGGGTGCGCTTCTGGGCGATGTTTACGAGGAACGCTCGCGCTGTGCGGAAGCCATGAACCAGGAAACTGAAGCACTGCATTATTATCGACGAACGATCCATGTGAGGGATTCGCTGCGGTCGCTGATCAACACACAGCGGCTGAAGGAAGCGGAATTCTTCTACCTTCATGAGCGCCAGGAGCTGCAGCAGCAGGATTTCGAAAGTTCGCGGGCCCAGGACCTGGTAGTATTCGCTGTCGTCGTCTCCATCCTCCTCGCGATTGTCGCGCTTATCGCCCTCTACGTCCTCCGCCTCAAAGCGAAGGCGAACCGCGATCTCCAGACGAAGAACGACAAAATCCATGATATGAACGTACAGCTCAAGGAGCTGAATACAGAACTGGCGAATTCGGAAATGCGCTACCGGCTGCTCTTCGAACATCTGCCGGTCGGAGTGTTCCTGTTCGATGCGCACCTGATGCTGATGCAGGTCAATGATTCTTTCGTCGAGATCCTGGGTGGGACGCGGGAATCGCTCGAAGGAATGAATCTCAACGAACTGCGAGACAAACGCATTCTGCACGCTCTGCGCAGCGCGCTCGACGGACAGAAAGGCGCCTATGAAGGTGAATACGAGCTGATCACGGGGAAAGGCAGTACTGATATCTCCATCAGGACCGCTCCGGTGCGTGATACCGACGACAGTACGCTGTTCGGCATTGGTTTCGTACTCGATATCTCCAACTGGAAGCGGATCGAACGCGAACTGATCGAGTCAAAGGAACTCGCCGAGCAGGCGGACAAGATGAAAAACGCCTTCATCACGAATATCTCGCATGAGATCCGCACACCGCTGAATATTATCATGGGGTACTTCGGCATCCTGCAGGCGGACCTTCGAGAACGTCTGAGTACCGAGGAACTCGATCACTTCTCCAAAGTCGACCTTGCTGTCCGGCGCCTGCTTCGCACAGTCGATCAGATCCTGAATCTGTCCATCCTCGAGTCAGGGACGTTTACGCTCAATATTGAATCGGTGTCGCTGTTCTCGCTCATCGAGGAACTGGTCGAGGAAATGCGTCCACTGGCGGAAGAGAAGGGTCTCAAAGTCCTGATTACCCCGTCATGCGAAAACGTCACAATCGAGGTAGACCGCTATTCATTCAGTCATGCCGTGCGCAACGTTCTTGACAACGCAGTGAAATTCACCGACGAAGGGACCATCAGCGTCTCCCTGGCATGCCGTGACAGACAGGCGTCGGTGATCATTGAAGACACCGGCATCGGCATGTCCGATAAATATATTCAGAGATTGTACCTCTCCTTCTCCCAGGAAGAAGATGGGTACTCGCGTCCCTACGAAGGTCTCGGGCTCGGCTTGACTCTGACACAGCGATATATTGATGCCAACAACGGCACCATTCTCGTACGAAGCAAAAAGGGTCTGGGAACGACATTTACGATCGGTATCCCGATTCTTGCCGGAGCGAACGCTTCACCAGAGAAGGGCCTGGTAGGGGAGACTGACGCCGATGTGATTCTCCCGGCAGACGGTCCACCACGTGTTCTGGTCGTCGAAGACGATCCGGAAACTCAGAAATTTCTCAATCTCATCCTGAGCGAGGACTACGCGCTTCGGTTTGCAGACAGCGCGCCTGCTGCCTGGGACATACTCGTGGACGAGGCGTTTGATCTCATCCTCATGGATATCTCTCTTCGAGGAGAGGAAGACGGTCTCCACCTGACGCAGCGCATCCGTGAAAATCCAGATATCGCCCACGTCCCGATTATCGCTGTGACGGCACATGCGTTCGCGGATGACCGGCAGCGCAGTCTGGACGCCGGATGCAACGATTACCTTCCGAAACCGTTCAGGATGAAGCAGCTGCGGGAGCTTGTCGAACAGTTCGTCCGCTGATTCCAACCGATGCGCAGTCGGGTGAACGCATGTCTCAGCCATCTTGATTTCATGGAACTCACCGAGGTACAGCATGACTGATGAACAATTGAGCAGACGTGATTTTCTTCGGCACACCGGGAAGGCCGCCGGTTTCTCAGCCCTGGCCATAGGAGGTGCGGTGTTACTGCATGAGCCGGTGCGCCATCCATTTCACCAGGAAGAGGATGAAGTCGTCTTACGCGATCTGCGAATGAAGGACAGTGATCCACAACTCATCATCGCCCGCGGAGACGATCCTGCACGTATGATCGCTGCTGCGCTGGAGGCGATGGGCGGGATCACGGCGTTCATCTCGGCGGGGGATACCGTCGTGGTCAAACCGAATATTGGCTGGGACCGCAGGCCCGAGCAGGCGGCCAATACGCACCCGGATGTCGTGGGTGAGGTGGTGCGACAGTGCATGGACGCGGGTGCCGATCGTGTGATCGTGACGGATGTCACGTGCAATGATGCGAACCGTTGTTTCAACCGCAGCGGCATCGGAACCGCCGCGCGGGAAGCCGGAGCCGATGTGCTGCTGCCGCAGGAAGCGCGATTCCGCGAAGTCAACATGGGGGGCAGCATGCTTGGCCGTCAGCTCGTGTACGATGCCTACCTCACTGCGGACAAATTCATCAACCTCCCGATCGCCAAACATCACAGCCTGACCCGGGTCACACTCGGGATGAAGAATCTGTACGGTATCCTCGGAGGCAACCGCAGCCGCCTCCATCAGGAAATCGACCAGAGCATTACCGACCTCGGCAACTTTCTGCGGCCCACACTCGTGATACTCTACGCATGGCGCGTACTCCTGCGCAATGGTCCTCAGGGCGGAAGCCTGGCGGATGTGGACGAGCGGCGCATGCTCGTGGCTTCCAATGACCAGGTTGCCCTGGATGCATGCGGCGGAGAACTGTTCTTTGACCTTGGCAGCGAGGAGATGCCCTGGCTCGGGATGTCTGAAAGTCTCGGACTTGGCAGCGCGGCCTGGCGTGACCTTCCATACGAAGAAATCAACGTGTGAGCATATGGGAAAACAGGTACTTCCACCCAAACTGAAACTGTATCGACGACTCCGCTGGCTTCGCCGTGCATCGCAGGGCTTCTTCTTCGTGCTGTTTATCGCACTGCTGCTGCGCACGAATATCGATACACTGGATAGCCCTGACGCGATTCCGCACATCTCCGCGCCGGTTGACCTCTTTCTTGAGCTCGATCCGCTGATCGCAATCAGCACCGTGCTTACTACACAGTCACTCTACCGCGACCTCTTTCTCGCCGTCATCATCATCGTCGGAACCCTGTTTCTCGGTCGCTTTTTCTGCGGATGGATGTGTCCGATGGGCACACTCAATCATGTGATCGCGACATGGAAATCGAGGCGGATGCGGGGAATAAAACGTCTCGAGCAGAATGAATGGAAGCCATATCAACGATGGAAATACGCTGTCCTTCTCATATTTCTGGGTGCGGCCCTGTTCGGTTCGACGCAAATCGGCTTGCTTGATCCCATCGCCCTGCTCACGCGCTCAATGACACTGGTGCTCCTTCCGGGATACAATACTCTCACGCATGACGTGTACGCGTGGAGCCTCCACGCGGACCTCGGTCCGTTTTCCTTCCTGACGACTGTGGTCGGGTGGTTGGTGCACGGAGTACTGATTCGTGCCAAAACGGTGGTTTTCGATCAGACCTTTCTCATTCTGCTGATCTTTTTCGGCATTCTTGTGGCGAACAGGTTCATCACACGGTTCTGGTGCAGGGGATTGTGTCCGCTCGGAGCGCTGCTCGGAATCATGTCGAAGACGTCGATCCTCGGATTGGAGAAACACGAGTCCCTGTGCACGGGGTGCAATCACTGCAGCCTTCACTGTCAGGGAGGGGATAACCCACAGGTCGGTCTGCCCTGGCATCAGACCGAATGCCATCTCTGTCTGAACTGCGTGGCGAGCTGTCCGGAAGCAGGAATAGACTTCAAACTCTTTCCATCACGCGAACACAGCACTCCGTCCATCAGTCTGTCACGCCGTGCCGTCATCGGTTCCGCGGGAGCCGGACTTCTTGCCATTCCTGTGCTGCGCTCCTCGACCAATCCCGATCGCATACCCGATCCGACCCTCGTACGTCCGCCGGGCTCGCTGCCCGAGCGGGAGTTCCTCAGCCGCTGTGTACGCTGCGGTGAGTGCATGAATGTCTGCCCGAACAACGCCCTGCATCCGACGCTGCTGCAGGCCGGACCGGAGGGCATCTGGTCTCCGATGCTCATGCCGCGAATCGGGTATTGCGAACCCACCTGTGTACTGTGCTCGGAAGTGTGTCCCACCGGCGCGATCGACGAGATCACCGAGGCCGAGAAGGCCTGGGTGCCTCTGGCCGGCAGGGAGGAGACCGAAGGTCCGCCCATCAGCATCGGCACGGCCTTTTACGATCTCGGCCGCTGCCTGCCGTGGGCGATGGGCAAGGAGTGCATTGTTTGCGAGGAGTGGTGTCCGACCACACCAAAGGCGATCTATTTCGAAGAAGCAGAAGTGCAGACACGCGATGGTGAATACACGTACCTGAAGCGACCGCATGTCGATCCCGCAGTATGCGTGGGCTGCGGGGCATGCACCTACGCCTGTCCGGTGAAAGGCGCTCCCGCGATATACATTACCGCTGTGGGAGAAACACGCAATCGTCGCAACCGCATTCTGTTGGATGAACGAAAGCCGCCGGCATATCGTACTGACCACGAATCCGACGTTGCCTTGTGATGGATCCGATAGTATACTGTGTCTCATTCACCAAGACAGAATATGACCATGAATAAATCAGTCGGAGTCCTTACCGCCGGGGGAGACAGTCCCGGACTGAACGCCGCGATCCGCGCCCTCGGCAAAGCCGCGATCGGAGCAATGAACATGAACATCATCGGTTTTCGAGACGGATTTCGGGGACTGGTGGAAAACCGCATTGTGCGACTGGACAAGCAGAACCTTTCCGGAATCCTTACACTGGGCGGTACGATCCTCGGCACCAGCCGCGACAAGCCGCATCGCATGAACATCGGAGGAAAGTCCCTTGACATGACCGACGTCATCGTCGAGAACTATCACAAGCATCACCTCGATGCTCTCGTTTGCATCGGTGGAGGGGGAACGCACAAAAACGCTTACCGTTTGCTCGAGAAGGGACTGAACATCATCACCCTCCCGAAGACGATCGACAATGATCTTGAAGGCTCGGACACGACAATTGGTTTCGATACGGCGCTTTCCATCGCCACGGAATCGATCGACCGTCTTCACAGCACCGCACACAGCCATCACCGGATCATCGTCCTCGAAGTGATGGGGCATAACACCGGTTGGCTGGCGCTTGGCGCAGGTGTTTCCGGTGGTGCCGACGTCATTCTCATTCCGGAGATTCCATACGATATAAAGATTATAGAGAAATCCATTCTGCGCCGCAGTCGGGGCGGAAAGAACTTCAGTATCGTCGTCGTGGCTGAAGGTGCCCTGCCGCGTAAGGAGGGGGAGAAGCTTGCTGCGCTCGTCCAGAAAAAGCGCGGAGCGAAGTCGAAAGACGAGAAAGAGCAGGCATCGAAGGAAATTCAGATGCTGGAACGGGAGTCCGCTGGACATACGATGCGACTCGCGCATCAACTCGAGGAGCGTACCGGACTGGAATCCCGGCTGACCATCCTTGGGCATCTGCAGCGTGGCGGCGCTCCCACCGCTGCTGACCGCCTCCTCGCCACGCGCCTCGGCACCGCATGTGCGTCTTTCATCCAGGAGGGACGGTACGGGATCATGGTCGCATCTCGGGGTCAGGGGGTAGAAGCTATACCTCTCGCCGATGTTGTTGGGAAGAGAAAAGTGGTTCCGCTCGATCATCCATGGATCGAGAGTGCACGTGGTGTCGGCACCTGTCTCGGCGACGGTCAGACACTCGTCTAATCTCAGGCGTCTGACCGTATTGCATTTGAGGGAGCTTTTGTCAATAATGAGATGTACCACGTCCCTGTAATCCATTGCGTTTCGCAGGCGCCGTCATCACCCTTGCATGACACGCGGAACATCTGAAACTGCGGAACCGGAGTTCAGAGTGAGAGAAGTTAAACAGCAACGCCGACTGAACAAGGAGCTCAAACTCCTCGACGTGTATGCCATCGCGACAGGTACGACGCTGAGCGCTGGGTTTTTCCTCCTTCCCGGTATCGCGGCCGAACAAGCCGGACCGGCAATGATCCTTGCGTATGTGATCGCGGCGATTCCCCTTATCCCCGCCATGTTCAGTATCGTCGAACTCGCCACAGCCATGCCGCGTGCAGGAGGTGTGTACTACTTCCTGGACCGTACGCTGGGTCCGGTCACCGGGATGATCGGCGGACTCGGTACCTGGCTCGCGCTGATACTCAAAGTCGCATTTGCCCTCATAGGCATGGGGGCATATATAGGTTTGTTTTTTCCTGAAATCCCCATCACACCGATAGCCCTGATCGTTGCCGTTGCCCTCGGCGCCCTGAATATTCTTGGTGCGGGTAAGAGCAGCCGCTTTCAGGTCTTTCTCGTGATGTTTCTCCTGGCTGTGCTGGTCGTTTTTCTCGCTGGTGGCAGTATGCAGGTGGATGTCGGCCGTTTTGCCGGTTTTTTTGATTCTGGTACGACGGCGCTGCTCTCCACATCCGGACTGGTGTACATCAGCTATGTAGGTGTGACGAAGGTGGCGAGCCTGTCGGAAGAAGTGCAGAACCCCGAGCGCAACCTGCCTCTCGGTGTTTTTCTCGCGCTCGGCAGCGCTATTCTGATCTATGTGCTGGGCACGACCATCATGGTGGGCGTGCTGCCGATGAATGAGCTTGCCGGCAGCCTCACTCCGGTGGCCGCGACAGCCGAGAAATTTTTTGGCACACCTGGTGTCGTGTTTGTCACCCTTGCCGCATTGGCTGCCTTCATATCGGTATCCAACGCCGGTATGCTCAGTGCCTCACGGTACCCGCTGGCCATGGCGCGCGACCATCTCATGCCGCGCATTTTCTACCGCTTGAGCCGCAGGGGAACACCCATCGTCTCGATCCTCTCAACTCTTGCGATCGTTATCCTCATTCTGCTTTTCCTTGATCCCGCCGGGATCGCAAAACTCGCGAGCGCTTTCCAACTCATGATGTTCGCTCTTGTTTCGCTGGCCGTCATTGTCATGCGCGAGTCTCGTATCGAGTCGTACGATCCCGGATATC
>PKTF01000338.1 GCA_002869275.1 Ignavibacteria bacterium
CGAAACATAGCATCTTCGACGCACGTCAGTACTGATCTCAGCCGAGTACGACGCATCTACAACGAAACATCGATCTGCACCGACAGAACACCAATCTTATCATCACTCACCGCATCATCCCCGCTTCCAAACTCACGCACACCATCCCGAACAGTCAGCGCATAGCGCATGCCAACTTCAACCAATGATCCCGCACGCCATGTGAGCAGCACGTAACTGCGCGTGCCTTCGCCGTGCATTGCGAGATTCTGCATGACCCCGCGCACGTCATGTTCGAACTGGTACAGCCGCGCGTCGTACGAATCCGTGCGATACGCCGTCATACGCGCCGTACACGTGAGGTGTGGCAGGACGCGCCAGCGCAGTTCGGCGCTCACGGCCGTGCCCTGCGCGGGAGGGAGATAGGTGTCGTAGCGCGCATCGCTGTATTCGGCCCGGAGGCGGATGCGGAAGCCGCTGCGCAGTTCGCGCGAGAACTGCAGGCGCATTGCGCTGAGTGTGCGCATGGACAGCGGACGAATGTCGCGTCCGAGTTCGTCGAATGCGGCCACGGTCTGATCCTTGCGCTCGCGTCGGAAACGCGCTTCCACCAGCGTGCGCACGGCACAGCGCCACCGGAGATGCAGCATCACTTCGCTTCCGGACGTTGGCAGGTGCAGGAAATATGTGCGGTTGGGGATGCGGAACACATCGCCTGAGAGATCGATACGCAAGCCGCGCAGGGGGCGGAGAGACAGGCCCGCATACAGTCCCTCTTCGTTCTGCGGCATACCGCTGCGTTCACCGAAAGCACTTGCCTCCAGGCATACATAGCGTTCATTGTAGCGGCGATAGAGCAGGGCTGCTTCGACGCCCTCCTGCAGCTGGGCCTCCATTCCGATGATGAAGGCCGCAACATGCGTATGCGCCAGGGCCGCTTCCGCGAAGCAGTGCAGCGCATCGGACCGGTACGCGCCGTCCAGGCTCAGTGCCCAGGCCTCGTTGCCTTCGAAGCCGAACGGCGAGCGTGTGAGGCTCGGCACCGAGTAGCTCGCGCCGAGTGCCGAAGCTCCGACTGAAAATGATTGTGACTTGCCATCCTGCTTCCACCGTGCATGCATTCCGGCCATGCGTTCCTGCACGCTGCCACGACGTGCCTGTTCGCTGGTGCTGCGGTGCAATCCGTCGATGCTGAACGCCCCGGCCGTACCTGTTTCCTCGTCGATACTCGCATCGCGGTCGCGTGCGGAGTAGAGTGCGAGCAGATCCCAGTCCGCGCTGCCCAGGTGCACGGCGACACCGCGGCTGGCGAGTCCCTCCGTGGCCGTGGCCGACGGTGAGAGCAGGGATGCCCGGCGTCCCACCTGCGCGGTCCCCGCGCCTTTTCCCCGTGCAAAAGCCTGCCAGAACACGAGTCCCTGTCCTGTACTCACCGCGTAGTCGCCTATGACCACTCGTCGCAGCGCGCCGTCCCCTGCGACGGACAGGTACCCGCTCATGTGATCGGTCAGCGACAATTCCCCCGGATCCTTTTCGATCAGAATACCGGCGGACACATGTTCGCCCATGCTCGCCCGCAGGCGCTGCTGCAATCGCGGACGTGAGGCGCCGTACTTGCCATCCAGGAATCCCTCGCGTGGTACATCCTCCTGTTGAAACCTGCTGCGTGCCTGCAGCGAAAAGTGCGGCGTTTCGCCATCGTCGCAGCGCAGCACACAGCAATACCGCAGGAGGGCCAGTTGTGCAGGATCGAGAGTGGCCGACCTGGCAATGAATTCCCAGCTGAGAGAGTCAGAATCGAGAACGGGGTGAAGCCGCTGGGTATCCGTCGCACCGAGAAACGGCAGGACGGCGAGATCGTCCAGACTGACGGATTCCAGACAAAGCGGCTGCGCATGCAAGGTTTCGATTTCTTCGAGCAGAGAAGCGAGATCCGTTTCTTCGCTGTCATCCGCCAGCGATTGAAGGACATCGGGATTGATGGTTTCGTCGGTGGATTGCGCCCGCGCGCATGCGGTGGCGAGGAACAGGATGCAGCATCCCGTCCGCAGGTAGTGTACGAAGTTCATGATAAGTTCTCCCTAAAGAACGAATACGTCGTTCAATAATGTATGCTTTTCCTCAACCGATGCAGGTCAGAACGTCATCTCTTTTCAGAGCTTGAGCAGTTTCCTCACGGCCGTCTGTGTTCCCTGGCGAAGTGTGAGCAGATACATCCCGGGCGGGAGGCCGGTCGCATTAAACACCGCAACGTGTTTGCCGCCCGGGTGATGCCCCCGTACCACCGTGTGCACGAGACGCCCGAGCATATCATGTACGGTCAGCGACGTTTCCGCGCTGACTGGCACATGATAGCGAATGGAGGTCGAGATCGAGACGGGATTGGGATAGCTCGTCAGCGCCAGCCCAGATGAAGGGTGCGGTGGCGTGTCGGCACCGCTGACGTGATCAATAAGCTGCCACTGGTCATGGGTGTAGGAGTGGACGTGAGACAATTCATAAAAGAACGACAGCGTTCGTATACCGAGTCCCCGTAGCGCCGTATAGCGATTCGATGATGCAAAGGCCATCGGATACTCACAGGTGCTGTGGATGAACACGGAATCGGTAAAATCCCAGTTCCAGATACGGGGATCCACCCCCGCAAGGCTCACGATGCCCCGGTATTTCGGTCCGGGCGAGAGATAGGGCGTCCAGGGCAGCCTCAGCGCGCAGGCAAGCCCAGGGTACACGAACTCTTCGTGGAAGTGGTGATAGATGTCCAGGTATTCGATGATGCGGCCGTAGGTTGTATCCGTGACCCCCGCGCGTCCATGCCTGATGGACCGCACCGGGTGCAGGCGGATGCTCGAGGAACTGTCCACAGTTGGCAGGAACAGCAGCGAGATCTCGTAGTTCAGCGTGTCCGCCGTGTTGAAATTTGAATTCCCATCGATTTCCATGACCGCGTAGCGCAGCAGGTTGTCCTCCCCCGGAAGAATGTAGTCCAGGATGTCGAGGTTACTCCCCAGTTGCGGAGTGATGTCATTACTGAGACCCTCTGCGGATGCGCCATCCTGCTTCCGCGACGTCACGCGGTATCGCACCGGTGTGGCCGCTGCGATCGTGCTGTCGAGATACTGCTGTTGAGAGGGGATATCGGTTGCGATCACTGTCCACATCGAATCGGCCGCGCTGCGTTCGATATCGACGCTCATGGTGCGTCCGTCGAAGGGATCGGACCAGTGCACGAGGGATTGCATGCGGGTGGTGGTGCTGAAATCCTCCGCTGAAACGATCGTGGGCGAATCCATCTGCACCTGCAGGGTGGCGAGGGAATCCCAGGATTGTTTGACCACCACGCGATTCCGGCCTGTGCGCCATGCATCACCGTAATGAGTGGTAAACGGATACCACTCGGTCTCCCAGGCTGCTTTCACGTAGTGAAGGCGGGCCCAGTGTGCGCCACGATCCCGTGTAACGAACATGTATCCCTTCTGCATGTTGTCACTGGCCATGGCGAGGAAACTGTCGTCACCAAGGAAGAGCATCCTGCTCCAGCTCAGATCCAGGTCCTTGATCACGTCTCCCGAAGGCCAGAAGATTTTCTCCCATGCATTGTGAATGGTCCGTGCGAAATACCGGTACGGCGGACCGGAGTCAATCACGACACTAGCAAGGAGAGAACCGTCATAGCTGCACTGCAGACCTCCGATGTTCCAATCGAGCGTGTCATTGATCCAGGTCATGCCACCGTCGGTGGTGCTGGTGATGATGGTGGAAGCACCGATGGATTTTTGCGCGCAGCCTATTTGTGAATTGAGGAAATGAAGACCTTGCATTCCCTTGAGATCAGGAACCTCGTGCCATGACGCTCCAGTATCCGTGCTGCGGAAGACGTTTGACTCGCTGCGGAGATACACGGTAGTGTCGTCACAGAGAGTATAGTCCCGGATATCAGACATCATAGGCAGGGGGAGCCGGTCAGTGACAGGAAAGCGCGAGGTCTTCCAGCTCTTCCCGGTATCCAGCGTGACGAGGATGGATACGTACTGCGTGTCCTTCGATTCGTTCCGCTCGTCGAACGCCAGCATCGCCCTTCCGCCCGATTGGGTGCTGAGCGAATAGGAAGGAGCATACCGTGCCCACGTTCGCGGTACAGCCGCAACGGACCAGCTCGCACCATTGTCACTGGAAAAGCAGAGGGTATCCTGCCAGATGGGAATCATGAACATCTCATCCTCGGCCGGGACGTCCAGCTCCCACGCTCTTACCGGTACGCCGAAGAGATCCAGGTGGATTTGTCCGCTCGCCGAAAAAGCATCCAGCAACATCAGGATGAACGCCAGATACCATTTCATGTGCTGCCCCGGTTGTCAGTGTGCGAGGTGATGCATTTCGATTGCGGAACGTCTGAAAACGGTCTCAGCCAGATAGGCTTCTTGTCCCGTCTGTGTTGAAGACACATTACTAAAGCAATCGTTCCGGATCAACTGGTGGGAAATGCCCTCAAAGGAGGGAAGGGAACAGGGCTGTGCCTGTCAGGAATCCAGCTGCTCGAGGTCGATCTCGTCGATGTTGATGTTGAGGCGGTGCTGGAAGGCGAAGGTGACGATGATGCCGAGGATGACGGCGAACCACAGCGTGGCGACGCGGATGATGAAGGTCGAGGCCACGGCGATGTCGGGAGTGGCGCCGGCGAGCTGGGCGAGTCCGGTGAGACTGCCTTCGGTGGTGCCGAGTCCGCCCGGCAGCATGCTCACTGCGCCTACAACGGTGGAAAAGGCGTAGATGAAGGTGGCCTTCAAGACGGTGGGCGGAGCGTCGAAGACGTGCAGCACGATGTAGTAGCCGAAGCACTCGAAGAACCAGGCGACGACGCTGATGATGACGGTGATGAGAAAGGGCTTCGGACGCAGCATGACGTGAACGCTTTCGTATGCGATCTTGGCGTGGTCCACGAAGCGACTCAGAACAGGGATGCGGCCGAACAGCTCGATCAGCGCCAGCGAACCCCGCCGCCAGGCCATCAGCACAGTGAGCGCCGCGAAGAACACCGCGAAGGCGATGACCGCCCCGCGGCTGATGTCGAAGACGTACGCGCCCACGATGAGCAGAAGGATCAGTCCGATGAAATCCGTCAGGCGTTCGGCCAGGATGATGGGTGCCGAGACGCGCTTGGGCGTGCCGTTGACGCGCTTGAGCAGGTACGATTTCAGCACCTCACCGAATTTCCCCGGCGTTACGGCCATGGTGAACGCGGCGAAAAAGATGATGATGTTTTCACTGCGCTTCGGTGCGATGCCCAGCAGATCAGTGTAATAATCCCACTTCAGGTAGCGGAACACGTAATTTAGCAGCGTGCAGCAGAGGATGAGGGGCGCATACCACCAGTTGAAATTCGCGAAGGCGTCGACGAGTCCGTCAAAATCGGCATAAATCATCAGCGCGATGTATACCAGCGCGCCGAAGGCAACTGAGAACAGGACTTTCTTACGCCAGTTCGCTTTCATCACATTGTGTGCTGTGGTTGGTAAAGGCCCGGTAACTGCAGTAAAAGCTGCAGAGCGGCAGCCCCATTACATTATAGAAATCCCCGTCAATTTTCCGAACGAAGACCGCACCGAAATCGTCCTGGATGCCGTAAGCACCGGCTTTGTCCATGGGCGAACCGGATTTCACGTAGTCCACGATCTCCTCGGTGCCCAGCTTGCGGAACCAGACGTCGGTACGCTCGTACTTCGTGACCACACGCCAGGACGGCACCTCCACCAGGGAAAAACCAGTGTACACCACATGCCGCTGATCGCTCAGGCGCTGCAGAATGTGCACGGCTTCCTCTTCTGAACCGGGCTTCTCGATAATATCCCCGTTGTGGACGACGATGGTGTCCGCTCCGATGATAATTCCAGCCGGTACCTTGTATCCCACATCCTTCGCCTTGCGCTCGGCGAGGATGGTCACGTGTTCCTCGGGCGATACCACGCCGTCGATCACTTCATCCACCGTGCTGGGCATGATGTCGAATGTGAGTCCCAGCTGCCTCAGCAAATGCTGACGCCGGGGCGAACGTGAAGCGAGAATCAGAGAGGAGGGCTGCACGGGATAGTGGCTTTCGGCTGTTGAGGATCTGAATCCTGCAATATGGCAAGAGCATCGGACTTCGGAAAGCGCCGCGGGAAGTTTTCCTGGCGCGGATGCGGTTCTGATTCCGGAGTATTTCCCATGATAGAGTGCCGGTCCGGTCGAAGTCCGCAGGAAAATATTCTCACACTTTTTTCGTATCATTATTCCTTGTGAAGGAACGACATACAGCCATCAGAAAGCAAGACATAGAGGTTTACACATGAACGCATCACGACTATATCTCATCATCGGACTCATTCTCGTGGCCGCCATCGTCGTCGTCATACTTCTTCCCGAAGACGACGCCCCGCAGCAGCAGACGGCCGAACAGCAGGAGGCGATGCCGCCCGGACACCCCGATGTTGGAGAGGGTATGGGAGCAGACGCACAGCCGGGTGCTGACAATGTGCGCCAGGATTTCATGTCGGAATACAAGCGTTTGAGCGAAAAGGTCGATAAGCAGGATCCGTCCGACACCAGCGACGTGCTTTCCTATGCCCGCATGCTGCTCGATGCGCATCAGGGTGCCAAGGCGCTGCCGCTGTTTGAGCGCTACCACAAGGCGGCGCCGAAAAATACTTCGGTGATGCTCGACCTCTCCGTCGCCTACTTTGAAACGAAGCAGCCCGAGAAGGCGGAAGCGATCGTCCTCGAAGTGCTGGAAATCGATCCGGCGAACACCACCGCGATGTACAATCTCGGCGCGCTGCACGCGGCTGCCGACGATAAGGACAAGGCGAAAAAAGTCTGGAACGAGCTGATCAGCAAGCATCCTGATTCCCCCGACGCCGCGCGCGCACAGGAATTTCTCAAGCAACTCTGATCCCGCAGGAGGCATGAGGCGATACTGCATATTCCGCACGGATCGCATAGGCGACCTGGTCCTGACACTGCCGATGGCCGAGGCCATCAAGCGGCATGACCCCGAGGCGCATGTCACCTTTTGCGTGCAGGACTACACACGGTCTCTCGCCGAACTCAATCCCTGGATCGACGACATACTCAGCATCCCCGCCCGTGACCTCAACGGCGGGGATGCCGCATTTTCAGCCGAATTGAAGCATCGCGGCTTCGACGTCGCCGTATTCGCCTATCCCCGTCCCCGGCTTTCGCTTGCCGC
>PKTF01000206.1 GCA_002869275.1 Ignavibacteria bacterium
ACACTGGGCGGCGTGATGACCACGCTCATCCCGGCAAACACGACAATCCCGACGAAGAAGAGCGAAGTGTTTTCCACGGCAGCGGACAATCAGACCTCCGTTGAGATCCACATTCTTCAAGGTGAGCGTCCGATGGCGGCGGACAACCGTCCGCTCGGACGTTTCCATCTCGACGGCATTCCTCCCGCGCCGCGCGGTGTGCCCCAGGTCGAAGTCACCTTTGACATCGACGCGAACGGCATCCTGCATGTCAACGCGAAGGATAAAGCGACAAACAAGGAACAGAGCATTCGCATCACCTCTTCAAGCGGTCTGTCTGACGACGAAGTCGACAAGATGAAACGCGAAGCACAGGAACATGCGGCCGATGACAAGAAGCGGAAAGAGCAGATCGATCTGAGGAACCAGGCGGACAACCTGGTCTTCCAGACGAAAAAGCAGCTTGAGGAATTCAAGGATCAGCTGGACGATGCCATGAAGGCACGCCTCGAGGAAGAGAGCAAGAAACTTGAAGAAGCCATCAAGTCCAACGTGGCCGACGACATCAAGACTGCCATGGATCAGCTGAACAAAACCTGGAACGAAGCCTCCACGGCGATGTACCAGAACGCTTCTCAGCAGCCCGGTGCGCAGCAGGAAGGTGCTGAAGGCGGACAGGAGCAGCCTGGTGGCGACGCTGGTTCGGATTCCGGCTCCGGGGCCCAGGATGCTGACTACGAAGTCGTGGACGACGACAAGAAGTAAGGATCCGCAGAAACCATTTTTCGCGCGGGGTATCTCAGGATACCTCGCGCGATTGTTTTTCCCGTACCTGCAGGCTACTTTTCTTTTTTCTTTCTCAAATGAGGATGCAATGATCAGTCAGGATCTTCTCGAAATTCTCGCCTGCCCCATTGGCAAAGCCCCCCTGGAACTTCAGGATGGAAAACTCGTATGCACCAGCTGCGGCGCGAAATATCGCATTGAAGACGATATACCCATCATGCTCATCGAAGAAGCCGAGCTTCCCGAAGGTGTGGAGTCCGTCAACGACTTGAAGTGTGCAACGGATCACATCGCCTGATTCTCTCTTCCGGCCCCTTTCCTTTCTCCTCCCTCTGTGTATCGCAACGCGAATGGAATGTGCTGCGAGGTTTCCGCATGCCCTCTGACGACTTCTGCGCGATGGCAACCGTCCTCATCATACCTCCGAATATTCAGTAGAAAAAATTCCGAATATCTTGACATTGGCTGAAGATATGCCGAAATTTGCGTGTCTTATCATAGTAAATCTCGACTGTCTTCTCATCCGCACCTTTTACTTGCGGGGGATGCACCTCTCACTTCCCTGCAGCAACTGGTTTCCGGTGATGACGACCGCGCCTGACCCTCTGCTTGCAGTTCGGCATGGAAATGTTGTCGCCAGTGAACGACAACTGGAATCCCGATCACGTGTTTGCGAAGTGAATGCATTTTCCATGCGACAATCGGTCTTCAGTCCGGCATCCAACTGACTGCCTTTGTGAAGTCCTGCCCCGCTTGTCGCTGTGCTCGCACATGGAGAAAACGCAGGATTGGACAGTCAATATGGAATGCTTTTTCACGTATGAGGAGGAGAACATGAGAAACGCGACTATCGGGTTTGTNCTGCAAGCCCAGACCGGTTGGGGTGTCCAACGGTACGAGGGCTTTCGAGCATCATTAAACAATCAAGGAAACATCTCGGCAGCCACCTGGGTGACGGGAAATCTTGGTAATGCGTGGGATGAAGGAGAATGGGTACCCTACTGCCTCACGCTCAAGAATGTCGATATGACAGTCGGCAGCCAGAATTTCTCCCCGATCGTCATCAGCTATGACTTCACCAAGGGTAATCCGGCTGCACGATTTATCGACCTTGTGCGTGGTGTACAGGTCGGAGTGACCGGTTCAGCCTACTTCCCGCTGGGTGTCAATCCGAACACGGGTATCGGATGGCCCAGCCCAACAGGAACGCCTTGTCCACTTACCACGGCGGCTGAGCTGACAGACGCGCAGAATTGTCAGGATGCAAATGTCTGGGGCTCAGGTACCGCGGCATGGAAGCTTCTGAGCCTGCCAAATTCACAGATGAACAGAGATGTGAACGGAAACCTTGGAACCGTGACGGAAGCACAGCGCTACTTTACTGTCACGTACGGCGACCTCACCACAGCAGGTATTTCGTCGTCGTACCAGGGCCCCATGCAGATTTACTTCTGTCTGCACCTGTCTCAGACCTTTATCTGGAATCTCTCCCTGCAGGACCAGCTCGATACTCCTCCTACGGATAGCTGGGGTGGATATCTGTATGGCCTGTCACCATTTGATGTCGACGTCAGGGACGGATCCGGGTATGTTCCCGGAGCCTCCGGACATACGACACTGCAGGGTCCCGGAAGCAGAACGGTTTCAATCCCGATTCCGCCTGCTCCCATCGGACAGATCTCCGGCCTGAAATACTACGATGCCAACGCCAACGGCGTTAGAGATGCATCGGAGCAGATACTTGAAGGCTGGGAAATTTATATTTCCACCATTGTCGGCGGAACACCGGTATCATATACCAGGGTAACGGACAACACCGGTACCTACAGCCTGTCCGGTCTGCCCGGTGCGGTGTACACCATTAGTGAAAAGCACCAGGGTCCGACACCGACGTCTTCACCGCCGCCCAATTACCCCTACGCGGCGTTTAACCAGGCACCACCGTCGACCTGGGATGAATCGTATCCGTCACTGACCTCCAGCATCAATGGAGGGACAGTACTTGGTATTCCGACGTCGGCATCTGGTATTACCATGGGTTATGCCCCGGTATCCTGGGGTGTCGATCTCATCAGTACATCAGTACAGGGTGATATCAACTTCGGCAATTTCGTTCCTCCTCCGCAGTGCTCGGTGACAGCTTCCGCGACTGGCGTCTGCAATGATGATCCCGCAGTGACGTTTCTTGCTGCCAGGGTAGCGGAAGGAACACCGCCGTATACTGTCACCTGGTCCTATACCGGACCACCGGGATCGAGCTGGACGCCACCAACATCGAACACACAGTTTACGGTCAGCTACGATCCGTCAACCGGACCTCCGGGTACATATACCTTCACAGCCGTGTTGACGGATGTGAACGGGCTCTCGGGACCGGGCTGCAGCGCGACGCTGATCGTCCATCCCCTCCCGACAGTTACCGCCGACGCACAGCCGTCGGATATCTGCCAGGGATTTTCCTCGACATTGGACGTGACGACGAACGCAGCGAGTCCGACCTATCTCTGGACTCCTGGAAACCTGACGACGAAATCCATCACTGTTTCTCCCACGTCGACGACGACCTATACGGTCACCGTGACGGATGGGAATACCGGGTGTGACAATTCTGATCAGGTCACTGTCACCGTCCATCCTCTGCCGACCTGCTCCATCACACCTACGGATCCTGTCTGTCCGGGCGCGACCACTGTACACAGCGCGCCGACAGGTATGACGGTATATACATGGAGTATTTCCGGCGACGGTACGATCGTTGGTCCAACGGATCAGGAAACGGTCACCGTAGATGCGGCGGTAACATGCAGCGGATCCTACACGCTCACACTCTACGTCGAGGATCAGTTTGGCTGCAATAGCACCTGCAATGAAACGATCACCGTCGAGGATGCCGCAGCACCAACGCTGACAGGCACGCTCCCCGGCGGCGCTGTAGGAAACGTGTGCATACGCAACGCGCCGGGTGCACCGAGTGCGGCGATCGTCGCAGCGGAATACACCGATGACTGCGGTAACGTGACAGCAGCGTTGCTCACGTCCCTGATCACAGGCGACGACTGCAGCTGGACAGCCACCTACACGTATTCTGTGAGGGACGACTGTCAGAACTTCGCACCAAATGCTGTAGTGGTTTACACTGGTGGCGATACCGAAGATCCTGTGGTCACCGTACCTGCCGCAGCATTGAGCATGCAGTGCTACGATGCATCGCTGGTCAATAGCTGGGCCGCGAATGCAAGTGCTGTAGACAACTGCGCAGGCCCGGTGAGCGTGACTCCGTCCTGGACTGCGCCGCCTGACAATTGCAATCGCACGGTCACCGTGACCTTCACGGCTGTTGACAATTGCGGCAATATCGGTACGGCGACGAAGGACTTCCTCGTCGATGACGTCACGGCGCCGGTCGTTACGGTTCCGCAGGCACCGTTATCCATGGAATGCTACGACGCAGCCACCGTCCAGACCTGGGCCAACGCTGCTAGCGCCCAGGACAACTGTGACGGATCGGTAGCTGTGTCCGCCAACTGGACCCCGCCACCGAATAACTGTAACCAGACGGTCACCGTGACCTTCACGGCAACCGACAACTGTGGCAACATCGGGACGGCGACGAAGGACTTCCTCGTCAACGACGTCACGGCACCGGTCGTCACCGTTCCGGCACCGGCACTGTCGATGGAATGCTATGACGCCTCCGTCGTACAGACATGGGCCGACCTGGCCTCAGCTCTCGACAACTGCGACGGATCGGTCGCCACGACTGCGACCTGGACCCCGCCGCCGAATAACTGCAATCAGACGGTCACCGTGACCTTCACGGCGGTCGATAATTGCGGCAACACTGGCACGGCGACGAAGGACTTCCTCGTCAATGACGTCACCGGACCGGTAATCACCGTGCCGCCTGCACCGCTGACGATGGAATGCTATGATGCCTCGCTTGTCCAGTCCTGGGCTAATACTGCCTCAGCTCTCGACAACTGCGACGGGTCGGTCAGTGTGTCTGCAAACTGGAATGCACCTCCCAATAATTGCAACCAGACTGTCACCGTCACATTCACCGCTGTCGACAATTGCGGTAATTCCAGTACGGCGACGAAAGACTTCCTCGTCGACGACGTCACAGCACCGGTCATCACCGTGCCGCCTGCACCGCTGACGATGGAATGCTACGATGCCTCGCTTGTCCAGACCTGGGCCAACACGGCCACGGCAGTCGACAACTGCGACGGACCGGTCAGCGTGTCCGCCAACTGGACAGCACCGCCGAACAACTGTAACCAGACGGTCACCGTCACCTTTACGTCGGTCGACAATTGCGGCAATATCGGTACGGCGACGAAGGACTTCCTGGTCGACGACGTCACCGCACCGGTCATTACAGTTCCGGCAGCACCTCTGACAATGGAATGCTACGATGCCTCGCTTGTCCGGGCCTGGGCCAATACCGCCACGGCAGTCGACAACTGCGACGGACAGGTCAGCGTCTCTGCCAATTGGACCCCGCCGCCGAACAACTGTAACCAGACGGTCACCGTAACATTTACCTCGGTCGACAATTGCGGCAACACCGGTACAGCCACGAAGGACTTCCTCGTCAATGACGTCACGGCACCGGTCGTTACGGTTCCGGCACCGGCATTGTCGATGGAATGCTATGACGCTTCTGTCGTACAG
>PKTF01000135.1 GCA_002869275.1 Ignavibacteria bacterium
ATGGCGACATAGCGCAGTTTGATGATCCAGAGGTTCCGGCGCTTGAGTGTGCGCCAGAACTCGTCATACATGACCCATTTCGGTGTGAGCGTTAGCATCGCCTGTTGTTGTTATGACAGGAGCGGTTTTACCCGGGCAGCCGGATCCCGGCGTCAGTTGCTGCGGGCGTTCTCCAACTGCGTGTGAATTGCATCAAGCAGGATGTCGGGAGACACGGGTTTCTCAAGAAAATCTTCGATTGGCACAAGGGTGCTTTCACCGAACTGCACGCCGATGGCCCGCGAGAGAGACGTAAGCATGACTATGGGAAACGTGTGTCCGCTGCGCCGGAAACGGCTGGCGAGATAGAACCCGTCATCCGCTTCCTGCATCATGACATCCAGCAACATGAGATCGGGTATGGATTCATCCACGAGTTCGATGGCTTCGTCCACCGACGATGCGGTGACAACATAATAGCCGTGTGCTTCGAGCAGGAGTCTGTTCGCTTCGACAATGTCGGGATCATCGTCGATCAACGCGATGGTTGGCATACATTCCTCGGTTAGACTACGCAGGCGCGTACTTTGAACGTTGATCACGGTCCAATCCGTGAATCAGCGAAAAGATACGCACGACGCCGCGAACAAGCAACGACTATCAGATATCATTGTCTTGAATATTGGCCCGGGCAGAGAATGTTTCATGAATAGATTGTGAAAAAAATCACATATTTTGTATCTTTGAATGACCGTCGTGCGGCACATGTGACGATATTTCCAGACGGATCGCATGACGGTATGGATTATGGAAGAAAGGAAAACATGAACTGCGTCGTTTCGACGATTCCCGAGCGCTGCCGGCGCTGTTACTGCTGCGTGAGAGAGTGTCCGGCAAACGCAATACAGATTCAACATGGACAGGCGGTTGTGCTTCCCACGCGCTGCGTGGGCTGCGGCAACTGCATGAAAGTCTGTACACAGAATGCCAAATCCGTACAGGACGGCGCCAGCGCCCTCCGTACCCGTTTCGAACGCGGCAACGGAGCCGAACGCGTTGCCTGTCTCGCGCCCTCATTCCCGGCGGCCTTTCCTGATGTCGATCCCTTGCGTATCGTCGGTGCCCTGCACACGCTGGGCTTCACCCGCGTTGTTGAGGTGGCCTTCGGTGCGGACCTGGTGAGCCGTGAGTATCGCAGGCATGTGGAAACACAGAACGAGACGGTCATCACCACACCGTGCCCGGCCATCGTCGAATACATCGAAAAGTACTATCCCCAGCTGATCCCGAACCTGGCGCCGGTGGTCTCCCCGATGATCGCTGCCGGGAAGGTCATTCGTGAAGAGTACGGATCCGATTCCATCGTCGCGTTTATCGGACCCTGCATCGCCAAAAAGCTCGAGGTCATGGACGACAATGTGGCCGGGGTGATAGACGAGGCTCTGACCTTCGACGAACTGATCGAGCTATTGGCGGAAGCCGGCATCGATCCGGCGCAGCAGGAGGCTCGGGAATTCGATCCGCCTCATGCAGACCTCGGGCAGATCTATCCCGTTGCTGGCGGACTCCTCAAGAGCGCCGGCATCAGTTCGGATGTGCTGGACGAAGAGACCATCGTGGTGGAGGGACGGCAGCACTGCCTGAACATCATCAGCGAAATCGCACAGGGGAATGTCAACAGCAAGCTGATCGACATCCTCTTCTGTGAAGGCTGCATCAACGGTCCGGGCATGACCAGCTGCCTCAACCACTTCGAAAAACGCGAGCATATCATTTCCTGGGTAAAATCGCGGCGCAATATCCTCGATCGCCGAGAGTGGGAAAAAAACATCGCGCGTTATGAGACGCTCGATTTCACACGCTGCTATGTCAGTCATCCGATCGAAGAACGAGAGCCCGAGGAGGCGGAAATCACGGGCATCCTCTACCGCATGGGCAAACAGGAAACCGCCCAGCAGATCAACTGCGGCGCCTGTGGCTATGAAACCTGTCGCGCGCTCGCGACAGCGGTCGCCAAGGGCATCGCGGAGAAGGAAATGTGCCTGCAGTACACCATCGATAATCTCGAACGGTCGCATCGCGAACTGGCCGACGCGCAGGCGCAGCTCATCCAGACCGAAAAACTCGCTTCGGTGGGACAGCTCGCCGCCGGTGTCGCGCACGAGATCAACAATCCGCTGGGCACCATCGTCCTCTATTCGCATCTGCTTCTCAAGCAGCTGCAGGAAATCGATCCCGCGCGAGAAGACATCGCCTTCATCATCTCCGAGGCTGAGCGCTGCAAGACGATCGTCGGCAGCCTGCTCAACTTTGCCAGACAGGGGAAGCTCGTGGTCGGAGAGATTGCCGTGCCGGAACTCGTCGAGGCCATCATCGCCATGGTGGAGAAGCGTGAGGAATTTCATAACGTCCGCATCGAAAAGCAGATCGATGACGAACTGCCGCCACTGCATATCGATGCCGATCAGATGAAGCAGGTACTGCTCAATCTCGCGATGAATGCATGCGAAGCGATGCCGGACGGTGGCGTGCTGACGGTCGCCGTGACGGCCGGAAGTTCCATCCGTGAAGTGTGTTTCGAGATCTCTGATACCGGCATCGGCATTCCGAAAGAGAACATGTCGCGACTCTTCACCCCGTTCTTTACCACGAAGCAGATCGGCAAGGGCACCGGACTCGGACTGCCCATCGCCTACGGTATCGTGAAACTGCATCACGGACAGATCTCGGTGCAGAGCGATGAAGGGCAGGGCACGCGCTTTACCATCACCATGCCTGTCGATCTGCGTGATTATCCCGCGGAATCGCAGATGTCTCCTCGCGAACTTGCCGCCGCCCTGTCACCAACCTCTCACAACCTGCATCCCTCGAAGTAACATGGAAGAGAACAAACCTCAGCTGCTTGTCGTCGACGATGAACTCGGAATGCGCGAAGGCGTGCGCCGGATCTTCACCATGGAAGGCTACGACGTCACCGTTGCCGAAAACGGTACCGAAGGTATCGCCCGCGGCAGCGAGCGCGAGTTCGACGTCGCAGTCATCGATCTGAAAATGCCGGATCACGATGGCGTGACCGTACTCCGTCGCCTGCGGGAAATCCACCCGGATACCGAATACCTGATCATTACCGCGTTCGCCGGTATCGACACCGCCGTGGAGGCCACGAAGCACGGGGCCTATACCTACATTCCAAAACCCTTCACCCCCGATCAGATCGTCTTCGAGGTGAACCGCGCGCTGGGCAAGCGTCGGCTGACGCTGGAAACCCGGGCGCTGCGGGCCGAACAGGAGCGCAGACTCCTGGAGATCAGTCAGGAAAAGAGCCGCCTCCGTACGATCATCAATTCGATCGATGATGCGGTGTTCGTCACAAACCTCGAAGATGAAATCGTACTGGCGAATCCACAGACCAGGGCGCTGTTTAATTTTCCCGCGACGATCAAGGCCGGAGACAAGATCTCGGACATTCTTCCGCCTGAGGTTATCGACCTCATCCATGAGGCGCAGGAGAAGACACGGCAGGATATCGAACTCGTTTCTCATGAGTGGGAAATGAAATCCGATCTCGAACTCGTCGTGCAGATGAAAACCGCTCCGGTGAAGGACAGTGGCGGCGGCATCGTCGGCTTTGTGACCACCATCCAGGACGTCACCCAGCTCAAGCGGCTGGATATGCAGAAATCACAGTTCGTCTCCATGGTCGCTCACGAACTCAAGGCGCCTGTCGCCGCCGTGAGCGGATACCTCGAAACCATGCACGATAAATTGCTGGGAGAGGATATCGGGCAATACGAAAAGATGATCGGCCGTTCGCGTGACCGCCTCCAG
>PKTF01000122.1 GCA_002869275.1 Ignavibacteria bacterium
TAGGGATTGTCGATGGTCAGACCGTCCAGCTGCAGCCCAGGTTTGGCAGCGATGGTGTTGAGTACGTCACGAAACTGCCCGAATCCGTCGGCCTGTCCATCGATTGCGAAGTACGCCGGTGTAGCGTCCCACGCCCAGTTCGGAAAGTTCGTCAGCAGGTTGATCCGGATGCCCGGGATGGAATCACGCCAGAGCTGAACCACCTTGGCGAGTTCATCGACCGCTGACGTGATCGTATGGTAGGCTTCCTTTTTCTTCTGAGGAAAAAGCATACGTCGAATCGGACCATCCATATCCAGCATGTCAATGCTGCGCGAGGGATCGATTTCCTGAATCAACCTGATCAGCGGCAGCACCTTTGCATACTCCTGTTGGAAGGAGGCGGCCGCTGTCTGTGCTCCCTTGTCGGCGTGCCAGTCCAGCAGTCCCCCCAGCTCGATCGCGATGCTGATATCATGCCTGAGCAGCGCTTCGACGAATGCGCGTGACTGAACGGGGTCGACGCGCGAATCGATATTCCCCACATATATTTTCAGGACGTCCAGCTGTTCATACACCGCGCTCCACTGCGCTGTGTCGGCGAGGACCCAGGGATTCCCCCAGCACATCGCAACCTCGGTATCCCTGATGCTCGATTGTGAATACCCGAGATCTGTGAATACCAGCAGGCAGGCAAACAGGAGGGTGAGACGCTTCATGGCTACATCCCGCAATTTTGGACGATATGAGTGGATCCTAAGAAGTCAGATTCAGATCAACATCCATAAGGTACGCCGCGGAATCCATAGAATACATATCCTGGCTGCGACAGTGCTAGAACTGTTCTTCGTCGTAGTACAGGTTGATGTGCTTGACTCCATGCACCGTCTTGAGCTGGTCGATGAACACATGGCTGTCCTCCGGCCTCTTCAGGCGCACGTAGTATGTCAACTCCATGATATCCGTCTCTTCGGATGATTTGACGTTGACCATACGCTGCTCCCTGCAATGCGTGTCAATGACGGCAACGTACTCGGGAGGTTCCTTGCCGTTTGGTACCACGGAAAACTGTAACAGGAATTCTCTTTTTGAGCCGTTCAGCGCTTGCGTCTTCGCCAGCAGGAATACAATCGTCCCGATGATCATGGTGCCGAACACAGCGATCAGTCGCGAGCCGGCTCCGGCAGCAAGTCCCGCTGCGAGCGCGAAAAAGATGAATACGATATCGAAGGTTTCCTTTACCGCGGTGCGGAAGCGGATGATGGACATCGCACCGACAAGTCCGAAGGCGCGTGCCAGGTTGTTCCCGATGATCATGATGACCATGGCCGTGATCAGCGTGAGCAGCACCATGGAATTGACAAACGATGTGGAGTATCCGGGTCCATGATATGTCTTGCGGTACAACCAGGAAATGGCGAAGCCACAGCACAGCGCCACGAGGAAATTCAAAAGGATTTCAACGGCGGGGATGGGAAAGAGATCGAGTTGTTGGAAGTCCGTCAGCATGTCTTCTGCTTAATGTGTCAGTGAATACGTCCGGCGTACTCGGAACGGATCGTCGTCCCGTTACCGGCGAAAAAGGCTGATCGTGATGTTGTGCTTCTGCGCTGCCCCCGGTTCAAGGAGTCCAGGCAGATAGTGTACTTTGAAAGTGCTTGCCGTTTCAGGGAGAGATCCCCGATAAGCGTCCGGCACCACTGCGGGATACCGCGAGTAAATTTGACCTCGAAAATCGTATGTCCCTTCAATGATGACACCAGCCCGTTCTCATCGTACATGCCGTCAAGCGTCGGCTGACCGATCGCCCTGACCCTCTTGTCCAGAGTCAGGCGAAGGTCACCGTTATACCGTCCGACGAACGGCTCGCGGTCATAAGTCACGAGAACGACCGGATGCAGCTGACGACGATAATAATGGTACATGAAGCGTCGCGCGTTTTCCCGGCTGACGCCATCACCTTTCAGGTTCAGCACATATTGTTCCTTCGTTTCGTCGTGAAAGAAGGCATCGAGATTCGAGTACAGGACGGGACTCCGGTACTTGGTCAGCAGGGCTCCCCGTTTATGCTTGATTTCGAGGAAGGAAAGACTGTCCTCGGCGTGCTCGCCATAGACGCGAACCCTGTACTTCCTGCGATACTTTATGCCTTCGATTTTCTCATAGTACGATTGCATGTCACGGGTATCGTAATACACCGAACGCACGGTATACTCCCGTTTCTCCAAACGAGCGGCGTACGGGTCATAATCACACATCTCAAGAATACGCGCCCTGATCGTGTCCAGCTGCTCATTGCGGATGAGATACTTGTATTCATATTTGGGATATGGCATGACTACTCCATGAAGCCCTGGATCCAGCGCACGAGATAGACCGACAGCGATACGTCGTCGCAGACGATATCACAGGGTACCAGAAGGCCTCTCGGCAGCGCCGGGGGAGTCGCCGACATGGCCGCCGTACTGATCGTCACAGCATGGCCGCGCAGATACTGCACATCGGTACCCGTACTCACGAGCCTGGCTGTATGATCACCGGCACCATGTTCCCCGTGAACGAGAACCTTCGCACCTTCCGTGAGATACTCTTTTTCCGACAGACGAAGCGGCATCAGCAGCACGGATTCATGTACTTCATTCACCACGCAGAGCGTATCAGCTGCGACGGAATGCTGCAAGACACCGGTGAGCGGAGACACATATGTTGAAAGTGCCTTCCGGCGGCTGAGGGCATCGATCTCTCCCCTGATCGCTTCAATTTCCTCCACGCGCTGACGAATCTCCTCGACGCGCGCACCTGAGTTCACGGTGCTGAGCTGAGCATCTGCGATGCTCACGTTGATACGCAGCATTTCCAGTCGATTACGTGACACCTCAAATTCTTCCTCGGAGATATGCTGTCCGCGGTAGAGTCCCTCGGCACGGCGGTGCAGCGCTTCATGCTCCTCGAGTTCTTTCTGGGCGTAGAGCAGACGCTGCTCCGCTTCCTCGACGAGAGGGAGCTTCTCCCCTGCACGGGCGGCGTCGAGAGCGGCCTCGGCAACGGCAAGACTGCCGCGCAACGTGGCCATCGTGTATTCCATGTCTGTGGAAACAGCCCAGGCCACGGTATCTCCGGTTTCAATGACGGTATTGGGCTGCAGACGCGCGAACCCCAGAGACATGGCAGCACCCCGTTCGAGCTGAGAGAGCGTATAGGAGTGCACCGCTCCGCTGCGGTTGTCCCGCAGAACGGAAGCGATCATGCCATTATTATCGCGCAGCAGCACCCATTCGCGCGCCGGGAGCACCTTGGCATAGGTTGAAATCGTGTAGGGTACGCGTCCCGGCCAGGCAATGATCAGCAGAAGCGCTGCAAGGAGAATCGTCAGAGTGATATACGTGTTTCGATGTTTTCGCATGATGGCTCTTACTGCGGGTGCAGGATACTCCCCCAGCCCTTTCAGGCGGAGGAACCGGAAGCACGTGGTGAATCCTGGGAAGACCCCGTTCAATACAGATTTCTTCGGATACGCTACCCGAAGACAGATGGCTTCGAGTTGCAAGTATGACACCTGAACATTGCAAAGGTTGCATGAACAAAAACAGTTTTTGTTGCCGAATCAGGATTGATCCTCGCATATGACGAACGGATCATTCTTCGCAGGTCCACTTGGCAGAAAGACGATCCTGGATCAGCATGACACATGAATGGGGCAGTTCATTCCCACCGCAATCCGGGGTGCCCTGGCTATACACGGCAAGGCGCCTTCCGCAAAACAGAAGGCGCCGGTCCACCAAGAAGATGCGCCAATGAATACAACGCAGCTTCGATCTATGTGAAATGAGATTAACGATTGTTCTTGAGAAGAAACACATCCTGGCTAAGTATCGATGCCGAACCAAACACACCGATCCCCCCCACGACGTTGCTCTCCTGTGTATCATATTCCGCGGATATTCTGCTGAACTGGACACTTTTGAACCACTCAAGGAACCAATAATCGGGTGCCATGATCGTCACGTTGTTCTTGCCATGCCAGGTGAAGGACGTCCATGCCAGCCGCGTTCGGTTTGAAGCGGCATACCCCCACCGTGTACTGCTGTATTTGTTGTCATTCTTGCCGCCTCTGCTGTTGGTTCGCGTGTTGGATTCTCCTGTCGCCGGTTCGAGATACGCTCCATAGTTGATCGTATCGAGCACCATCACACGCACCAGATACTCAGCACTGTTGCCTGATGTCCAACGGGCTCGCAAAGAGTCATTCGCCTGTAAACGCGTGGTATCATCAGGGTATTGGACATGCGCGGCCGGCTTCAATGTCCATTGGATTTCCTGCGGTGTCGTTGTTTCTGCCGATACGGTTGTACCGTCCGGCATCAGCACCTTCAGCCGGTACAACGTTTCCGCCTCCACCAGCACCGTCGTGTCAGGACAGAAATATCTCCCTCCGTCGATATCTTCACGATATGCCAGCTGCAGAACGCTGCCATCCACCTCAATCGAAACTTCCGCATCCGGTACAAGGCTGCCGACAAAATCGTAGGCCTCATCGATGGGCTGGGTGGTAGCAACGATGATATCCTCAATCGGCTGTCCTACCAGCAGATATGCCTGGATATATGGTTTGGGAATGTAGTCGGTGGGCGGTTCGTCTTCACAGCCACTGAATACGATCAGCGTTACAACGAGGAATAGAAATATGTGAAAGCGCATGGCGTAAGTCCTAAAAAGTGATTTCCAGGGCGACACTGGGAAGGATCGGGAGAAGCAGGACATCGGTGATTTCCGTTACGTCGCCACTTGTATCGTAATAGCGATACCAGATGTCACGATTGGAGTACACGTTGTAAATATCGATGAGCAGCTTCGCCGGTTGACCGAATAATGTCGTATTATAGCTCGCGTTGAGATTCAGCTGATGGGAAGCGGGAAGACGCAAACCGTACAACTCCGCAGGCACCGTTACACCGATGCCGAGATTGTCTCCTGGAAATCCGGTCTGAAACCGTGAGGTCTGCGCCGTGTAGGATTGCCCAGTCTGATAAGTAAATGACGCACCCAGTTCCCATCTGTCGTTCAGTCGATATTGCCCCACCAGCTTGAAATCATGACGCCTGTCCCATTTGGGTCGAAACCATTCACCATTGTTGAGTTCGTCGAACTGCGATTCAATAAATCCAAGCGCGTACCCTGCCCACCCGGTAAAACGACCTATCCGTTTCTGCAGGAAGAATTCGAGTCCGTAAGCCCGGCCATTCCCGTTGTAAAATATTTCATTGACATCTGACGACTGAGTGACGAACTCGCGCAGTTCACTCACGTTGTCCAGATCCTTGTAATAGGCCTCCACGTTGAAATCATATCCGTCGAATGGATGCGTTTCAACTCCGAGCACATAGTGCACGGCGAGTGAGGGATCGACGGTTTCGTCCGTCGGCAGCCAGGTATCAAAGAAGCTGAAATCCGGAACGGACGCGAGGCGAAAATACTGATGGTACATACCCCAGGCGGCCTTTACCGCAACGCCGGGCTGTGCCTGCCAGCGAAAAGCGATGCGTGGGTCGAGTGTTACGATGTCGCGCAGTTCATAGTAATTCGCACGCAGACCGAGCTGCGTGGAAAACAGGTTTGAGAATTCATAATTCACCTGCCCGAAACCTGCGAACACATAGTCCTCTGTTTCGAGATTCAGAGCACTGCTCCCTTCTGTCGATGCAGCAGAGTCGGTCCCGCCAGCAAAATCCTGTACATAGGAAAGCTCATAGCGACTCGCTTCACAACCGGCTATTACTGTGAGATCGCTGTTTGCGAACCATTCCAGCGAACCTTTCAGCGTGATATCCGTGATATTGTTGTCGATCAGGGCGCCGAAGCCTCCCCGATCACTTTCCAGCATATTGCCGTAGTCACTATAGCTGAGATTGAAATCCGAGAAGACATTGTCGCTGAACAGATGTGTCCAGCGCAGCGCGGCGGTATTATTGCGAACGCCGACGCCGAGGTCCATGCCCCTGTTGTTGGTGAAGCTCATCTCATCTTCGCCGAAAAATGCGGAGAGCGACAGTTTATCAGATGGTCCGAGATCCTGTGTAATCTTTCCGTTGAGATCGTAGAAGTAGTATGACGGAAGAGGAGACTCCTCAGTTTCAATAATGGAAGTGAGCAAGTCGATATATGTTCTGCGTCCACCAAGAAACCATGAACCGTTCCCTAGCGGACCCTCGAGTGACAGACGAGAGGATATCAATCCCAGCGAAGCCTTCCCCTCAATTTCTTTGCGATTTCCGTCGCGTTGTGTCAGATCAAGCACCGCCGACATCCTGCCCCCATACATCGCAGGGAACCCACCCTTGATCAGATCCACATCCTTGATGGCATCGGGATTGAATGTGGAATAGAAGCCGAAGAGATGCGAAGGATTGTACACCGGGGAACCATCCAGGAGCACAAGCGTCTGATCGGGTGATCCGCCTCGAATGTACAGTCCACTTGATATCTGTGATGAAGCAAGCACGCCGGGCAGATACTGAATGGAGCGAAATATATCCGCTTCACCGGCAACGCGCAGCTGGCTGATTTGCCGTATGGGAATATTGATCCTGCTGACGGTAATCTGCCGCGTATCTTCAAGACGATCACCCTCGACAACCACTTCGTCCATTTCAAGCACATCGACCGAAAGTTCTACATCCAGTCTCCGGGAGGCTCCAACGCTGAGACGCACGAGGATCTCTTTTCTTTCGTACCCAAGAAAGCTGAACACGGCTCTATACTCCCTGGCTTCATTGACAGAAACAGAATAGAAACCACTTTTATTGGTAACGGCTCCGATACTCGTACCGAACAGCTGCACTGTGGCACCCACGAGAGTTTCACCCGTTTGGGCATCGCGAATGTACCCGGAAAGCGTTCCGCCGTTTTCACCATCGAGATGCTCTCTGCTGCCGGACGCGCCCAGCACCTGAGTGAACGGCACGGAAGCAGCGATGGCAACAATGGAGAGAACAAGAGCGAGGCGATGTATGTATTTCATGAACAGTCTTCATAGCTGGTGTGGAGGAGAAACAGTTGTGGTCATCAGCACATAGGACGCATCAGGATACCGTGATGCAAGCTACTCCTGCACCAGTACTCCAGCAAGACGCTGCAGCATCAGTTCCTGATACCGCACGTCGTAACGCGCCGAACTGATGCTGGAGCGGATGTTGATGAGATTCAGTTGTGCTTCGCGAAACTGTGTGGTCGTGACCTGGCCGAGCGCAAGCTGTTCCTTTGTCTTTTCAAAATTCAGTTCTGCTGCTTGCAGTGAACGCTGTTCGACCGCATAAATATAGTTGCTGTTTACGTACTGTTGCCAGGCGTTGCGGATGGAGGCCTGCAGCGTCAATAGCGCTTCTTCCGCAAGCAGTTCGCCGCTGCGCACGCGCAGAGTTGCGTTCTGTCGGGAAATACTATTCTGGAATCCCTGGAAAATATTCAGACTTAACGTCAGCCCGACTGAATAGTTTGTCAACGAGTTGTCAAAGGCCATCGAGAGATCGGAGTTGTTCTGCTGATAGCCATAACTCGCACTCAAGTTGAGACGCGGCAGAAAGGCGCTCGTCGCGATATCGAGATCGTGCCCTGCGATATCGAGATTGGTCAGATACATCCGGTATGCCGTGTTGCTCTCCTGGGCTGTTTCGAGCAGACCGTTCAGCTCGTACTCTCCTGGTACTGGGACACGTTCCTCCACCTCGTAGGCCGCTTCTCCGTCCTGGTTCAGCAGGACGTTGAGATCGCGACGCGCTTTATCGAACGTGAGTCGCGCGTTGAGCAGAGTCACGCTGTCAGCGCGCAAGTCCACCTGCGCACTCAGCACATCGACCGTCACCGCCTGTCCGTATTCGAACCGTTTCTCCGCCCGCTCAAGTCGTTCAAGGGAGATTGTGACCAGCTCTTCGCTGATGACCAGGTTCTCCTTCGCACGTGCAACGGCGAAATACGCGTCACTGACACTGAGCAGAGTGTTTTCGATACTGTTTTTCAACTCCAGCTTCCCGAGAAAAGAGCTGCTCTGCAGTCGATGGAAGGTGGAAATGTTTCCGAGTCCGTCAAACAGCGTATATCCGAGCGACAGTCCAGCTGTCATCGCCGTACCGGTGATCGTCTCCCCTCCCGTCGCCGGTTCATCACCCCGGTAGGTCGCTCCGGCGGAGGCGTCCAGCCGCGGCAGCATACCTGCGTTTCCGATATGCGCGCTGTTCTCGGCGATGGCACTGCTGTTGCGTGCCACCGCAATCCCGTGATTGTTTCGCAGCGCTTCACTGACCGCGTCCTCCCAGGTGAGCAGCTGCTGAGCGCCGGCGGTTGATGCCGTCAGCATCAGCAGGCAGATAGTCGTGATGTGCTTCATGGTGGAAGTCCTCTGTTTCGTTGTTTCTTTCATCGTATTAGCCCTCCAACGAAAATTGCTCGCCCTGCACAGCGGGTTCGACCTGCTCGGCGGTCAGAGGTCCCTCCCTGCGCCATTTCGACAGAAACACGCGCAAGTGGTTTAATACGACGAGGAGGGATGGCAGAACCAGCAGCGTGATCACAGTACCGAATAGCAGTCCGTACGCGACGGAAATCGCCATCGGAGAAAGAAACTGCGCCTGGTGGCTTCCCTCGAAAATGAGCGGTGCCAGACCGGCGATCGTCGTCACAGATGTGAGAAGCACAGGACGAAAACGACTGAGTCCCGCCTCGAGCACGGCCTCCTCGAAGGCCATCCCCTGCTTCATCAGTCGATTGAATGTAGTGACCAGTACGAGAGAATCGTTGACGACAATACCGATCAGGGCGAGCATCCCGAACAGCGAGAGCATGCTCATGATGTAACCCTGGATGAAATGGCCCCAGGCCACACCGATGAAGGCGAAGGGAATCAGAGCGAACACGACCAACGCCTGTGTGGACGAACGGAACGTAAATACGATGATGATGAACATGAGAATCAGCATCACCGGCACGACGACCATAAACGCTCCCATGGTCTTGCCCGACTCCCTGCTCTGTCCCTCGAACTGGAATTGGACATCAGGATACTTGTCGATGACCGGCGGCATGACGTCGGTCTCAATTTCTGAGAGAACATTGGTCACGGATTCCTTCGCATTTGCGATATCCGCTTCCACCTTCACTTCGCGCTGTGCGTCGATATGGCTGATGGAGATCACGCCGCGCTGTGTCCGCAGATTCGCAATCGCGCTCAGCGGATATTCTGCCGAGCCGACACGGATCCGCATCTCGGAAAGATCCTGCAGGGATGCGCGGCTGCCCTCGGCATAACGCACCCAGATGCGCACCTCGTCGATACCGCGGATGATGCGCTGTGCTTCGCTGCCAAAAAATCCGGCACGCACCTGCTGCATGACGCTTCCGGGAGTCAGCCCCAGCGCCAGACCGTTGTCATTCAATTCGACGACGACCTCGCGCAACCCGGGAGGATCATTGTCAATCACATCCTTGAGCTTCGGATTCTGTCCGAAGATCTGCTTCAATTCCTCCTTGGCCTCACGCAGCTGCTCCAGATCCTGGCTTTGCAGCGAGACGGACACCGGCATGCCCCAGCGCGTGCCGCCGCCGACCTGCAGCCGTTCGGCCTGCGGTATCGGCGTGATGGCGTCGCGGATCATGTTCGTCATCTCGAAACTCGACAGCTCGCGCTCCTCACTGCTGATGAGACTGGCGCGCAGCCTGCCCTGATGGGTCCCTGTTCCCACGGTCCGCGAGATCGCCGTGATGACATCGTACTCCACGTTCATCTGCTCCTTATAGGTCTCATTCACCGACCAGACCTCGGTTTCCATGTGTTGGAGCAGGCTGTCTGTCACGGTATCGCGCGTGCCCGCGGGAAGCTGCAGGGTGATTGCGACATTGTCTCCCTCGATGATGGGAAAGATCGTGGTTTTGATGACACCGCCGGCCAGCGCCCCGATGGTCACCACGAACAGCGCTGCCGGAATCATGAGCGAAAGTACGGGGTGCTTGATACTGAATCGCAGCAGGGGTTCATAGACCCTCTCACGCGCGGAATCCAGCACCGACGCTGCGCGATCGAGCAGGGAATGCTTTTCATCATGCTTGACCAGCATCGCCTTCGAATGCGCGACATGCGCCGGAAGGATCAGCACAGCCTCGACGAGGGAAATCAACAGAGCGGCGATGACGACGAAGGCCACATCGACCATGTTGTCGCCCATATGTCCTTCGAGGAAAAAGAACGCTGCGAAAATCACCACCGTGGTCAGGATAGCAGCGAACACTGAAGGCAGGACCTCCAGGGTACCGTTGATGGCGGCATCGAGACGAGACTCTCCCCGCTCATGATGCTGGTAGATGTTCTCGGCGATCACGATACCGTCATCGACCAGGATACCCAGGACCAGTATCATCGCCATGAGCGACATGACGTTGATGGTCAATCCATAGAAACTCCCTATCATGAACATCCCTGCCAGGGAAAGCGGAATGGACAGCGCCACCCAGAAGGACAGCCGCGGATGCAGACTCAGGGAGAGAAAGAGAATGACGAGGAGGATACCGATCGCCCCGTTGCTGCTCAGGATATCCACGCGCTCTTGCACGATCTTCGATCCGTCGCGAAATACGTCTGCCTGCACCGTTTCATGGCTCTCGTTGAATTCAGCGATATAGGCATTGACGTACTCCGCGATCTCGTTCAGATCTTCGGTGATGGTCTTGTTCACATCGATGATGACGGCGCTCTTGCCGTTGTAGTATCGACGGTTCGGATCCTCTGACCAGCGGTCCTGCACATCGGCCACGTCACCGAGCCGAATGACGGCTCCGCCCGTGGAGGTCCTGAGCACGATGGCCTCCAGATCCTTTGCGTAGTAGCCCTTGCTGTCGGCCCGTATCAGCAGTTCTTCCTGCGTACCACGAATCTTTCCGCCCGTGGATTTGATGTTGGCATTGCTGACGGCCGCGGCCGCTTCCTGAAACGTCAGACCATAGCGACGCAGATCGTCTTCGCGAAACGCGATTTCGATTTCCTCCGAAGGGAAGCCACTGAGTGATACTTTTGAAATCCCGTCACTGGCAAGAAAGTCGCGTTCCACCCTGCGAGCGAGCGTCTTCAACGTCGTCAGATCAACGTCTCCGTAAAGCGCGAAACTGATGACAAAGTCGATCATCTCCTGTTTGAACACCTTGATCTGCTCCATGCCGACCGGAAAGGTGCTGATCTGATCAACAGCGTTCTTCACCTCGACCAGCAGCACGTTGGCGTCTACCCCTGTCTCCAGTTCCACAGTGATGACGGCACTGTTTTCACTGGACACCGAGGTGACGCGATCGACACCGGTCAGGCCCTTGAGCTTGTCCTCCACTTTCAGCGTGATACCTTCCTCGATTTCCCCCGGAGAAGCACCCGGATATGTGGCCTGTACCATGATGATACGTGAAGGGACCTCCGGAAAGAACGTGGTCTTCATGTTCCACAGCGACACCACTCCGAAAAACAGCAGCACGGCGACGAGAGAGTTCGCGAGTACCGGATGGTGGATGAAATGCTTGATGATTGATTTCATGATACCTTCATCCCTCCTTCACGCGACCGGATTTCGCGCTGCGGTATTCCGCTGCATCCTCGCTGTTGCGCAGAATGATGTCGCCATTCGCCAGTCCCTGCACGACGAGCTGTTCGCCAAGTTCCGAGATCGTAAGGACGGGCCGCTGTTCGAGTCCGGCATCACTCGTCACATACGCAAAACCACCGTTGTCCACCGCCGTACGCGGAATCTTCGCCGCGATGGTGGATTCCTTCGCTTCGAGAACAGCCGTAACGTACATACCGTCACTCAAGCGTGCATCGGAGACCTCGAGATACACCGTTGCGGTCTGTGTGGACTGCTCCACCACGGGATTGATCCTGCTGACGATCCCACTGAGCGTGCCGTCAATGCCGTTCGCCTGCAGTTTCGCCGTCATACCGACGCGCAGGAGTTGCACGTTCTCGATCGACATCGGCAGCGCGACTTCGTACCTGTCCGTGTTGACGAACACACCGAGCTGCTGTCCGTTGCGCACCAGTGTGCCGGGATTGAGCATGGACTGAGCCACGACACCGTTGAACGGTGCGGTAAGCGTGTATTTCGCCATCGTCGCTTCCATGCTCTTTACCGAGTAATACAGGTTGTAGATGTTCCTCGCAGCGAGAAAGTAGGTTTCTTTTTCACCCGAAGATTTCGGGAGACTGGCAAGCTCCTGTTCAAGTGAGAATGCGGAGAGATACCTTTCCCATTTCCCCGCTTCGGACGGAAACTCCATGTGCACATCGGGCATGACCTGCGTCAGCTGGTTGAGCAGGCTGCTCTTCTGCGCGATGAGGTTGTTCCGGTACACACCACCGTCGATACGAATCAGTGTATCGCCGCGTCTGAAATACCGTCCTTCTTTGAAGGGGACCGCGGTCGACCGCAATACGCCGCTCACTTCGGAGAAGATGTCGATGCGGTTTGATGATGTGACACGTCCCCCGGCACGAAACTGCAGTGGCGTGGCTTCCGTCTCGACGGTCACCATGCTGATGTTCTGCCGATCTCCGCTGTTTCCTTTCATTTTCGTGGGTGTTTTCTGAGCCGAAAGAACGAATGCGGCAAACAGACCGATAAGAATGATGCCGCTGCCGAGCAGGATGGCGTGCAAGCGTTTCATGAGTAATGCTCCAGGGTATATGCGTTGCGGTTTTTCATGCTGCAGTATACGGAGCCCCTGTAACGGCGTTGTTTCCGAGTTGTAACAATGTGTAACAGTGCGGCTGAATGCAGAACAGGCGACCGATTCCGGCCGCCTGTCATGGCATTGTCGTTTAAATGATGTCAACAGTGTGATCAACCCGATTGCACCGCGGGAAACTGCATGAACACCGTCGTTCCCTTGCCCAGCGTGCTGGTCACGTCGATCGATCCGCCGTGATGCTCAACGATGGTCTTGCAGAGCGAAAGTCCCAGGCCGTATCCGCCGGTATCATGTGCACGCGATTTATCGACGCGATAAAACGGTTCGAAAATGAAAGGCAGATCTTCCTTCGGGATACCTTCGCCTGCGTCCTTCACGGTCACGAGTACGCTCCCGTCTTCGAGCGTCTTGATTGTCAGCGCGACGCGGTCGGCATCATCGGGAGAAAACTTCAGTGCATTGCCGAGCACGTTCCGGAGCAGTATACGTAGGCGATCAGCATCACCCTGGATGATGGGATTCACCGCGGGCAGCTGTAGTTCGATGCCTGGACGGGCACCCTCGAATTCGCTGGATGCATCCTGCAGTAGTTCCGCAAGGTCGACATCCTTGAGATGCAGGTTCCCGTGTTCACTTTTGAGCCGCTCGGTCTCCAGCATTTCAGTCAGCATTGTTTCCATCTGGTGGATATCATCTGAAAGATTTTTTCGCACACTGTCGTCCTCAAGGAACTCCGTTGCGACTTTCATTCGCGTGAGCGGTGAACGCAGCTCATGACTGACGTCAAGGAGCAGCCGGTCCCGCGCCTGCAGCATCATGCGCAGCCGCGCGGCCATGATGTTGAAGGACTCCATGAGATCGCCCAGCTCGTCCCTGCGGTTATGGACGATGGTATGGTCGAGATTGCCCCCGGCCACTTCCTGCACGCCCGCGTCCAGTACCTGGATGGGTTTGAGGATCCGGCGGACGATGAGATAGACAGAACCGAGAACAATGGTAACCACCAGCAACAGGAGGAGCCCATGGAGTTCGAGCGTTCTGATGAAACCCTCTTCGCGACGTTCGAGGCGGAAGGTATACTGATAATCACCGCGGGTGAACTCCACGACGAGTCCACGATCGAGTCCGACATAACTGCCCGGAGAATCACCCAACTCTTCAATATCGCTCGTACCAAAGAGCGGGACGTCGTTTCTACTGGCCCAATGCAGCCCGGGAGCCTGTATACGAACGCCAATGTTAAGGGAATCCGCCAGGTGTGTCGCGTAGGTTGTGTCGGGCGGGAAACCGATTTCCTTGGCCAGGAGGTTGCAGTAATTCGCCGAATTCCGCTGCATTTTCTGAAACCGGTCCTCAACGATGAGATAGAAATGCATCGCCGAGCTGATGGCGACCATTCCCACGTACGCCACGATGAAGACGAGAAGAATCTTGACGAACAGCGATGCGCGAATGCGTTCACGTAGCTTCACTGGCGGCCTCCGCATCTTCTCCGATGAACATGTATCCGCTTCCCCACACTGTTTTTATGTAGCGCGGCGATTTCGGATCGTCGCCGAGTTTCTGCCGCAGACGGCTGATGAGCACGTCCACCGAACGGCTGAACGCATCCCAGTCGATTCCGCGAAGCCGGTCGAGCAGCCGTTCTCGCGTCATCACCTTGCCCGGATTGGTGAACAGCAGGGAGAATATTTCAAATTCGGCAGTCGTCAGATCTGCGTCCTTCCCGTCCACTTCAACGGACTGTCTATCGAAGTCGACCACGATACCCGAGGCACTGCGGCGGCGTGATTGCTGCGGTCCGTCAAGTCGCCGCAGCACCGACTGTATACGCGCCACGAGTTCGCGGGGCTCGAACGGTTTGGGGAGATAGTCGTCCGCCCCCAGTTCCAATCCGACGATACGGTCCGCCACATCCCCCCGTGCCGTGAGCATGATGATGGGTATGGAGTAGTCCGCCCGAATCTGTCGACACACCTCGAAGCCGTCCATTTCCGGAAGCATGAGATCGAGGATGATCAGATCAGGCTGTTCCTGTCGCAGCAGCGCGAATGCATCAGATGGTTTGAGTGCCACCTGCACCTCATACCCGAAGCGTCCGAGATACTCTTTGAGCAGGACGGTAAGCTTCCTGTCATCGTCAATGACCAGGATACGTTTGCTCATAGTGGGATCTCCTGCTGTGTACTTTCGAATCGACGCATGGTGCCGTCACTACCGGATACAACAATACCGAGAAGATATCAATACGATGTGTCAGAAATGTAACGAATTGTAACGTGACGATTTTTCGGGAGTACGCAACCCTGACTTGCATTCTCCGTATTCCTGTTGTATGTTTACATACAATCGTGTTTGTATATAACGAAACGATCATGAGACGAACAAAAGAAGAAGCTGAACAGACCAAGGAAAACCTGATTTCCGCAGCCCTGAAGCTGTTTGGAGAAAAGGGCGTCATGGCCACACGCCTGGAAGACATCGCCAGAGCCGCCGGGGTCTCCCGCGGTGCGCTGTACTGGCATTTCGATGGGAAGGACGACATCATTATTGAACTCCTCAAACGACGCACCGAACCGTTCTTCAATCTTCTGGAGAACACCCTCAGGAAAACGGGACCGGCACTGGAGCGCATACGGGATGCGTTCATCGCCCTCCTCTCCCATGTTGAGAACGACAGTGGTTTTCGCGATTCCATGATGCTGGAGTTTGAACGCAGCATCCAGGCCGACCGGGAGGATCGTTTCTATTCGTATATCAGGGAATCAAAAGAAAAGTACGGAAAACTGCTGCAAGCCGTCATTGACGAAGGGAAACAACACGGCAGTATTCGGAATGATTACGAGACACCTGAACTGATGCAGTATTTCGGACGTGCCATCACCGGATCGTTCATGGATATTCGTATGCAACGCGGTGGGGACAACTACTTCGGTACAATCGACCCGGTAAAACATGCGGAACTCGTTGTCAGTGCATTGAAACCGTGAATTCATGATGGGTCCGCCGCCAAACTGCATGGATATTTTTTCGCCTTTATACATACATTCATGTACGTATAATACGAACAGACACTTCAATCAGTCATACAAGGAACAGACGATGAAACGGCTCCTCGCCATCTCCCCACTCCTCTTCCTGCTCGTCGCCGTCGGTGGCTGCGATTCTGGAAATTCCAAAACCAAAAGCATGGAACAGCTGCATCGCGAACGCGGCGTGCCCGTGCGAGTGGAAGTCATCAGCGACGATACTCAAGCCGGCGCATACAGCTGGCATGCCGTGCTCGAAGGCGGACGTGAATCTACTGCCAGCGCCCTGGTCGCCGATCGGGTCGAACAGATCAAGCACCGTGTCGGGGACCATGTGAAGAAAAATGCGGTGGTGGTCACCTTCCCCACAGACAATCCCGCAGCGTCGTATCACCAGGCGAAAGTGGCCTTCGAACACTCCCGTACGACGCTCGAGCGCATGACTTCGCTCTATGAGAGCGGCGGCATCTCTCTGCAGGAACTCGACAACGTCCGCACGCAGCACCGCGTATCGGAAGCCAACTGGAACGCCGCCCGCGAAGCGATCAACGTCGACGCGCCCATCACCGGTATCATCACCCGCATCAATGTGCGCGAGTCGCAGAACGTCAAACCGGGCGATGCCCTGTTCACCGTGGGAGATACGCGTACCCTCCGCGCGCGTCTGCTCGTGACCGAAGTCAACGCCGGCCTGATGCGTGTCGGAGGTCCCGCCGAAGCGGAGTACGCAGGCAAAACGCTGAAAGGACGGATCGTTCAGGTCGACCGCTCCATGAACAGCAAGAAGCAGGCATACGGTGTCATGGTGGAATTCAGTAATCCCGGAAACATGGTCGCCAGCGGCAGCAATGCCCAAGTGCGCATTCCTGTAGAGAATACCGGTACCAGCCTCATGCTCGCACGAAAAGATGTGCAGCGGCAGGACGATGAATACTATGTCTTCGTCGTCAGCGGCGGCGACGCCGTCCGCAAGCCCGTCAGTATCGGTTCGTCCATCGGCACCAGCGTGGAAATCCTGGATGGACTCCAGCCTGGAGACACCCTCATCACCGCCAGCCAGATGCTGCTCGAAGACGGCAGCAGTATTCGCATCGTGGACTGACCTACCCGACAGAACACACACACGCACCTTCACAGCACTACAATAGGAATCCTCAGTGTACCTCGCAGATATATCCATCAAACGCCCCATCATGATGAGTATGGTGCTCATCGTTTTCGTCCTCTTCGGCGGCCTCGCGTTCTTCGGGATGAACCTGGAACTCACACCCGAAGTCGCCCTCCCCGTGATCACAGTGCAAACGGTGTATCCCGGATCAGGTCCACAGGAAATAGAATCCCAGATCTCGAAAAAAATTGAAGACGCCGTTTCTCCTGTAAGCGAAATCGACAACATGCAGTCATATTCCATGGAAAGCGTCTCCTACGTCATCATTCAATTCGCGATGTCCAAAGACGTCAACCTTGCCGTACAGGAGGTGAAGGACAAGGTCGACGCCATCATCAATGACCTCCCCGAAGGTGTGGACCGCCCCATCGTACAGCGCTTCGATCCCACGGCGATTCCCGTCGTCGAACTCGTCCTCTCCGGAAATGTCGAGGCGACCGTACTCTACGATATCGCCGACAAGCAGCTGAGTGACAGGCTCTCCCAGGTGCGGGGTGTCGCGAATGTCGAAGTCACCGGCGGACAGGAGCGCGAAATTCGCATCGAGGTCGACAATCAGACTGTGCAGCAGCATGCGCTGTCTCTGCAGCAGCTCGCCGGCATTCTCTCGGCCCAGAACATGGACATGCCCGGAGGAAACGTGCAGCGCAGCTCACAGGAATTTTCCATACGCCTCAAGGGTCAATTTCCTTCGGTCGAAAGCATCCGCGATACTCAAATCCCGACTGCAAACGGATTGATGCGCCTGGGTGACATCGCCACCGTCGCAGATCTCGGAGAAGATGTGCGTGAGCGCACCAGCTTTTCCGATGTTCGCAAGGGAGACGGCGATGACGATGTCATCCTGCTGCGCGTCATGAAGGCCACCGACGGGAACGCGGTCAGCATCTACGAAGAAATCGAGTCCCGAATGGAAGAATTGCATAGCAGCCTGCCCGAGGGCTGTGAAATCCATGTCGTCGATCAAAGCGCAACCTTCACGAAAAGCTCCGTCGAGGATACGTTCACGAACATCCTCCTTGGCATCATTCTCACATCGCTGATCCTGCTGTTTTTCCTGCATGACTACAAGTCGACAATCATCGTTGCGCTCTCCATGCCGATGTCGATAATCTCGACGTTCATGTTCATGCAGTTTTTCGGATTCACGCTCAACATCATGAGCCTGATGGGACTCTCGACCGCCGTGGGTATTCTCGTTACAAACTCCGTGGTCGTGCTCGAAAATATTTTCCGGCATAAACAGCTCGGACATAACAAGAGCGAGAGTGCGTCCAGAGGCACGAGCGAAATTGCGCTCGCCGTCATCGCATCCACGCTGACCAACCTCATGGTCTTCCTCCCCCTCGCGACCATGTCGAGCATCGCCGGACGCTTTTTCCAGCAGTTCAGCCTCACCGTGGTATTCGCGACGATTTTCTCCCTGATCATGTCCTTCACGCTGACACCGATGCTGGCGTCACTGATACTGCCGGAGCACGACCGGAAAAAGCATCCCCTCGGCGAACGACTCGAACGAGTGTTTCATAGCTGGGAACTTGGCTACCAGCGATTCCTCAGGACGTTGCTCGCAAACAAGGCACGCGGGTGGATGGCTGTCATCACCGCGATCATCCTCTTTGTGGGCACCATGATGTTCGCCGGCAACATCGGCTTCGAATTCATGGGCACGATGGATGAAGGACGCATCGCAGTGCGCGTTGAACTGCCGACCGGCTACGACCTCAATTCCACTGCGGAGGCACTCTCGGAAATCGAGGCACGCCTGCATACGTATCCCGAGGTCAGTCACACTTGGACGACCTTCGGGACCATGGGGAGCACGGACGTGGGCAGTAATCTCGCCCTGATGAAAGTGAAACTGGTTGATCTGGACCAACGCAATCAATCGACACAGCAGGTGATCGCTGCACTGATCGAGGATTGTTCCGACATTCCGAACGCATCGATCCGCATTTCCATGGGAAGTTCGCTGGAATTCGGTGAGGGAGACATTCAGTTCAACCTGATTGGTCAGGACCTCAAAAAACTTGAAGCGATCAAGGCACAGCTCCTCCCTCGGTTCCAGGAAATCCCGGGTATCCGGAATCTCAACACCAGTTCCCGTTCCGGCAAACCGGAAATCACGCTCACGCCCAAACGCGAGCGGCTCGCCCAGGCGGGACTCATGGTCTCAGATCTGGCGATGTCCCTGCGCGGCAGTATCGACGGACTGGTCGGAACGGCGTACAAGGATCACGGCGAGGAATATGCTATCCGCGTGGTTGCCAGCGATGAGAGCGTCGATACACCCGAGGAAATCGGTCAGATTCCCGTCGTGTCGGCCAGCGGTACCTACATGCTGGAGCAGCTTGCGGATATCGAATTCACCGAAGGCTACAGCCGTATTCTGCGCAAAAACCGCTCGCGGAGCATCCTCTTCACCGCGGATGTGGCCGAAGGATACGTGATGGGTGATCTCACGTCGGAGGTCAACCGCATTCTTGAAGAGGCCGAGCTTCCATCAGGCTATGAAATCAGGTGGGCCGGGATGGCACGGGAAATGAGCAAAACAACGGCCGACATCATCCAGGCCTTCATCATCGCGCTGCTCCTCACCTACATGCTGCTCGCCGCGATGCTCGAGAGTCTGACACAGCCGCTGATGATTCTCGGCACGGTGCCCTTCGCCATGATCGGTGTAGTACTCGCCCTGCTCTCGACGAACGTCTCGATGAATATCATCTCCATGCTCTCCATCGTGATGCTCATCGGTATTGTGGTGAACAACGGCATCCTGCTTCTCGACTACACGAACATCCTCGTGCGCGACCGGGGAAAAAACATTCACGACGCGCTGCTCGAGGCCTGTCCTACCAAGCTCAAGCCCATCATCATGTCGACACTCGCCATCATCCTCGGCATGCTGCCAATGGCGATCGGACTCGGTGCGTCGGGTGCCGAACTGCGGCAGCCGATGGGCGTCGTCTCCATCGGCGGACTCCTCGTCTCCACGGTCATGTCGCTCGTGCTTATTCCCGTGCTCTACAATCTCAGTTCTCGTAAATCACATACATCCACGCAAACACAGGACGCGAAATGAAATTCTCCGCAGCGCTTGTCACCGGTCTGTTGCTGCTGACCTCACTGCAGCTCACAGCGCAGACCTATACACTCGAAGACTACATGTCGGAGGTGCAGCAGCACAACCGCAACCTTCGTCTCGCCCGTGAGGAAAAACGCCTCGCCGGAGTCCAGGAAGATGAAGCCCTGGCCGGTGCGCTGCCCCAGGTCGGAGTGCAGGCAGGATACACGGCCAACCTCTCCGATTACTTCATGTATTTCGACATGAGCGCCTTTCAACCCGGCGCGACGGGTACCGCCAAAGCGCCCATTAAACGCAACAACGAGTTTTCTGCCACGGTGGCTCTTCAGCAAACGCTGTTCAGTCCTTCGGTTTTCCATGCCATCACCGCTTCCCAACAGTACAGCGATCTGACCGACGAGGCAGTCGAAGACGCCCGACAGCAGATCCTCCTCGGATCTAAGAAACTGTTCTACCAGACAATTCTGCTGCAGAAGGTTCTCGAAGTCTCTCGTGCATCCGAGGCGAACGCCCGGGACAACTATGAAATCATCCAGAAGAAATACGACAACGGACAGGTATCACAACTCGAGCTATTGCTCGCGGAGACCCGCTGGCGCAATACGGTACCCGCCACCGATGCCGCCGTACGCAATCTCTCCATCGCAATGAACATGGTGAAAACACTGGCGGGCATGAACCTCGATCGCGAGATCACTCTCAGCGGCAACCTCAACCGTGTACCTCCGGAACCCGTCGACGTCAGCATCGACCAGGCTTTCGAAACGCGCACCGACCTGCGCATGCTGCAGAAGGAAGCCGAACTGCGCGGTACGGCCATCAAGGCCGCGAAGGGCAGCTACATTCCCACCCTGAGCGGAACGCTCGCCTTGAACTATTCCGCGCAGTCCGATGAGTTCAAACTGGACGAAGAAAACAACCTGTTCTTCGCGGGGGTCACACTTTCCTGGCCCATTTACACTGGCGGGTACATCTCAGCACAGGTTGAAAGAGCGTCGATCGAACTCGAAAAGACGAAGCTCAGACTTCAGCAGACACGTGATGAAGCACGCAGCGAACTCGCCAACATTCGGCTGCGACTTACTGAGGCACGCAGCCGCATCACCTCTGCAGAGGCGACGCTCAAGGCTGCGAAAAAGGCATTCGAGATCGCGGAGACAACCACGAAAAGCGGTCTCACGACACAGCTGCAGCTCAAGGATGCACGGATGCAGTACGACCAGGCACAGCTCGGTTACTATGCCGCGGTGTACGACTACCGAGAAGCCATCTTCGACTGGGAGCACGCCAGTGGACGTATGCCGCGTGAATCCTCATCCGAACAGCGCTCGTAATCATTCATCCGCGGTAGCACAATCCCGAGCGGACTGGCATTTCATCCCTCCCTTTCATATGATGAAGTGTCATTCGAGATCGTACAAGAGCAGCGAGGACACGTGATGAAAGAAGCCGACAAACTTGATAAGATTGCCATCACCGTAAAATCACATCGCCTGCTCAAACAGCTGCTGCAGGAAAATCCGTTACTCGAAGAGATCATGCGCAATTCGAAGAACGAGACGGAGGCCCTTGTCGGAGTGCAGCAATGGGTCATGGAGGGCCTTCGCAAGAATCCGGATGCCTATGACTACTACAGTCATGATCATGGTGGACGCGACCGTTTCGAACGCCTGCACTGGAAAGATTATGCGGCGATCCGTCTGCTGGATTACATCGACAATGCGGGACGGGAGTTCCCCGACCACAACCTGCGTGGAGAGATCGCTGTCAGTAATCCCATCAAACTTCTGTGGCTGGCGGTCAACAAGGGCACGGGCGGCGCAAAGCCCTACTTCTTCGAAGACATGCTGCATCTGCTGCGCCAGTTCTCGGGTTCGGCCGAACCGCATCCACCCAGCGACGATGACGTCCGTGCCTGGATGGACCGCTACCCTGTTGGTTCCGATCCGCGAATCGTGAAGCTGCGGGAAGAGAACCGTGAACGCATCATCAACATTCTCATCGACATGATCGATGCAGGGGAGATTTCATCGAATAAATACCGGTTCTCAGAGGGAATGTCACGCGAGCAGAAATTCCTGCAAATGCTGCGCTGGTGGAACGAGCACACATTCCATCTGCATTTCGCCATTCGAACCCCCGACCTCCTGAACCGCATGCTCGGTGAGTCCCTCGATCCCGATACGATGAAACTGCTTTACGATGCTGAAGCCAAGGGCATCCCGTTCTTCGTGAATCCTTATTACCTCTCGCTTCTGCATGTGCGTGTCCCGTATTTCGCCATCGGCGCGGACCTCGCCATAAGGCACTACGTGGTATACAGCAAACAACTCATCGATGAATTCGGTCACATCGTTGCCTGGGAAAAGGAAGATCTGGTCCGTCCCGGCGAACCCAACGCGGCAGGCTGGATGCTGCCGTCGCAAAAAAACGTGCACCGCCGCTATCCCGAAGTTGCCATCCTGATTCCAGACACCGTCGGACGCGCCTGCGGCGGACTCTGTTCCTCCTGTCAGCGCATGTTCGATTTCCAGAGCGGACACCTCAACTTCAATCTCGACAAGCTGAAACCCGAGGAAACCTGGTCGCAGCGACTGGAGAAACTGATGGAGTATTTCGAGCAGGACACACAGCTGCGCGACATTCTCATCACCGGCGGCGATGCTCTCATGAGTACCGACCATTCGCTGCGGCAGATCCTGGATGCGATTTACGACATGGCGGTGCGTAAAAAAGAGGAGAATGCGAAGCGGCCTGAAGGCGAGAAATATGCCGAGCTGCTGAGGGTGCGTCTCGGCACCCGGCTCCCCGCCTATCTTCCACAGCGAATCACCCCTGAGCTCACCGAGCTGCTCGCGGACTTCAAGCGCAGGGCTTCAGCCATCGGGGTGCGGCAGTTCGTTGTGCAGACGCATCTCGAATCGCCCATGGAGATCACGCCAGAAACGCGCACTGCCGTGCAGCGTCTGCTTTCCGCAGGATGGATTGTCACTAACCAGCTGGTGTTTACCGCGGCGGCATCACGACGCGGACACACAGCACGTCTGCGCGAAGCGCTCAATGACATCGGCGTACTGACGTACTACACCTTCTCGGTGAAGGGATACATGGAGAACAATTTCAATTTCGCTCCCAATGCACGAGCAGTGCAGGAGCAGCTCGAGGAGAAGCGCATCGGACGCATACCCGACGAATATCATGATGATATACGCGCTCTGACTGTTGATGGCGAAAACATCACGACGAATATCGATGCTTTACGGCGCGAAACCGGACTCCCATTCCTTGCGACCGACCGCAACGTGCTGAATCTCCCCGGCGTTGGCAAAAGCCTCACCTACCGCGTGATCGGCATCACACGCTACGGCAGACGCATTCTCGCTTTTGATCATGATGCGACACGCAATCACAGTCCGATCATCAACGATCTCGGAAAAATCATTATCATCGAGTCAAAGTCCATCAGCGAGTACCTGCAGCAGCTCGCCGATATCGGCGAAGACACAGCGGAGTACCTCGATCTGTACGGCTATTCCATCGGTGAAACCGAGCCGCGCATGAACATCTTCGAATACCCCGAGTACGACTACGAGGTCACACAGGACTTCTCCAACCTGCAGCTGGGGTGA
>PKTF01000418.1 GCA_002869275.1 Ignavibacteria bacterium
ACCCTGCTCTCGACGCGATGGACGTGTCGTCCGTCCGGGAGAAGGGTTTCTTCGTTCAGCGATGCGACGACAGCCGGTAGAAAACGCTGCGCACTGCCCGCGATTCCCCCGCCGAGAATGACAACGCCGTCGAACAGCGTGATGCAGCTGCGAATGACTTCTGTCAGGGTGGAATAGAACGTACGGAAAGCCGCTGCGGCCGCCTGCTTGCCCGCGATGTCATCTCCGTCGAGCAGACGATAGATCTCAACAGGGGCGGGCGCCTCGTCTTCCTGCAATCCCGCTTCCGCGGCAAAAAGCCTGCGCAGACCGCGAATACTGATGATTTCCTCGACGGGGAGACCGCTCCCTGTCGGATCGGCACTGCCCCAGATTTCCGCGGCAGCGTCGTTGTCGCCCTGCAGCAGGGTGCCATTGAGATACACACCGCAGCCCAGGCCCGTACCCAGCGTGAGTCCCACGAGGTTTCGCAGGCGACGATGCTCACCGCTCTGTGCGAGCCGGGCATTCAGTTCCGGCAGGAAACCGGCGCGCCCTTCGCCGTAGGCGAAAAGATCGCCGTCGTTGTTGATGTAGACCGGGAGCTGGAATCGTTCTTCGAGAAATGCACCAATTGCGACCGGTGAAGCACATGCCGGGATATTGGCGAGCGGACCGACAACACCCTCGCTGTAATTCGCCGGTCCGGGAAACGCAAAGCTGATGGCCCGGGGCTTTTCCTCGCACAATTCACCCATGTGACTGAATCCCGCGACGATATCTTCAAGGCACTGATGCAGATCCCGGGTATCCACCTCGCGGCGTACTGGTGAAACGACAGGAATTGCCTCTTTCAGGGCGGAAAACACAAAATTGCTTCCGCCTGCATCAAGAGAAAGGATGAGAGGGGCTGCATTCATGGACATTTTGCGCTGCAGTTGGAGGAAAAAATCGGTGTGGGAGCCACGGCTGTCCCGTACCACAAAATACGCAACACCTTCCCCGTGACAAATCCGTTATGGCCCTATCACGAGCATTCGTGAAAAATTTCCGTTGCAAAGATCAGTGACTTTCGCTAAGTTCGAGATAACTTTTTCCGAAAAGCCATCTCGACCCGATAGAGTAGGAACATACGCCTGTTGCCGTCTTTCGACCCGGCTGTTTGCTCTGCCAGCACATTCCACTGACAGCCGCGAAAGGCATATAAAGATTGCATCTCGCGTGCCTTTCCGGGCACCCGTCCCCCGCGAATTCGGACGCTGCCGTCCATGGGATACCGTTTCTGCCGCAGGCAGAGAGATTTCATGGCGCTGCACCACTGCTGCTGCGGATGGGAATACTGTTCCATGAACGAGGAGGTTCGTGCATATATATCCGATTTTCCCGGCTGATTATCCTTTATAAGAATCCCACAGCATACAATCTGTGCCACCAGTACGGAGCTGATCCACGAGGCCGCAGGGCGGCACCCATTCAAGAACCCACCACCACATCAATCAACGGAACAACCATGAGTATTGAACGCGAAGACGTACGCAAGATTTTGGAGTCGGACAAGTTCAAAGCCCTTGTCCGCAAACGCGTATCCGTGTCCATCACCTTTACTGTTATCATGCTCGTCGTGTATTTCGGCTTTACCCTGACCATCGCCTTCAACAAGGAAGCGCTGGCGGCGAAAATCGGAGAGCATCTGACGATCGGAATGCCGATCGGCATTGGCATCATCATTTTTGCCTGGCTGCTCACCGGCGCCTACACACGCTGGGCCAACGGCAGCTACGACAAAAGCGTGCGCGAACTGCGCAAGCAATACACCGACGGCTGATGCCGGAATTGATCCTGCCAGATAACAGTAATATCCTCTTCACGTCAGATACGGGTACATACAGTGGAAACTACAGTAGAAGCTTTTGAAACCACTCTCGGGCAGGCGAACATCGCCTCCATACTGATATTCTTTGTCTTCGTCCTCTTCACGCTCGGCATCACGTACTGGGCGGCCAAGCGGACCAAAACCACCTCCGAGTTCTACGCGGCCGACCGCAGTATCTCAGGCTTTCAGAACGGACTCGCCCTGTCGGGCGATTACATGAGCGCGGCGTCCTTCCTCGGCATCGCGGGCATGGTGGCACTCAGCGGGTATGACGGACTGATTTACTCCATCGGCTTCCTCGTGGGTTGGCCGCTGGTGATGTTCCTCATCGCCGAACCACTGCGCAACCTCGGGAAGTTCACCTTCGCCGACGTCGTGGCCTTCCGCCTGCAGCAGAAACCGGTACGCATCGCATCCTCGGTCGGATCGCTCATGACCATCATTTTCTACCTCATCGCACAGATGGTCGGCGCCGGCGCCCTGATTCAGATCCTCTTCGGGCTTCCCTATGAATTCGCAATCGTCATCGTCGGTGTGGTCATGATCATGTACGTACTCTTCGGCGGCATGCTCGCCACGACCTGGGTACAGATCACTAAAGCCGTGCTGCTGCTGGGCGGCGCGACCGTACTGGTGATCATTACGCTGTCACACTTCAATTTCAGTCCGACCGAACTCTTCAACCAGGCGGCCGAGAAGTACGGCGACGCTGTGCTTTCGCCCGGTGGGTTCGTGAAGAATCCGCTCGACGCCATTTCCCTCGGTATCGCGCTGATTCTCGGAACGGCCGGACTCCCGCATATTCTCATGCGCTTCTTCACCGTGCCCGATGCCAAGCAGGCACGCAAGTCGGTGTTCGTGGCCACGGGCTTCATCGGCTATTTCTACATCCTCACCTTCGTGATCGGTTTCGGCGCCATGGTGCTGGTCGGACAGGACATGATCTCCGGCATCGACAAGGGCGGAAACATGGCTGCATTGCTGCTGTCGGAATCCGTGGGTGGGCAGCTCTTCCTCGGCTTCATCGCGGCGGTGGCCTTCGCGACGATTCTCGCCGTGGTCGCCGGACTCACGCTCTCGGGCGCGTCCACGCTGTCGCATGACCTCTATGTCAGTGTGATCAAGAAAGGCAAGACCGACGAAGCCGGCGAAGTGCGCGTCGCGCGCATTTCCACGCTGTGCATCGGTATTCTCGCAATCCTGCTGGGACTCGTGTTCAAGGGACAGAACGTCGCCTTTACGGTGGGACTCGCTTTCGCCATCGCGGCCAGCGCCAACTTCCCGTCCCTCATCTTCTCCATCTTCTGGAGAGATTACACGACCAAGGGTGCGGTTGCGAGTATCGTCACCGGTACCGTCCTGGCTGTCGGACTCATCATTCTCAGTCCGACCGTGTGGGTCAACGTCTTCGGCAACGAGGAAGCGATCTTCCCGCTGAAGAATCCGGCCCTCTTCTCCATGGCAGCCTCGTTTATCGCCGGCTATGTCGTGTCGAAGATGACGAAAGAGCCCGCAGCCGCGGCAAAATTCGAGGACGAAAAGCTGCGCACGTATCTCGGCGTGGATGCGGAATAACAGTGGTCACCCCACTGAATCCTGCAGAACACACGATCAGAAACATCATTGTGAGGAATACATGAAACTCAGACTTCTTTCATGCCTGCTGCTCCTGCTGATGATCGCACCGACGGGATTGGCACAGCAGGAAAAGGACGAATTCGGAATCTCGTTTTCCGGCTTCGTGAAAACGGACATCATTTTTGATTCGCGGCAGACCGTGACAGCCCGCGACGGACATTTTCTGCTGTATCCGGAAAACGAAGTGCTGGATGCGAACGACGAGGACATCAACGCGGCACCGAACTTCAACATGCTTTCCATCCAGACCCGTCTTCATGGAAAGATCACCGG
>PKTF01000101.1 GCA_002869275.1 Ignavibacteria bacterium
AGGTTTTAGAGTTCGCGTACGTTTCCGTTCCATGGCATTTGCTTCAGCAGCTCCAGCAGCTCATCCGACGCACCGGTCACCGCGGAGGTGTGCCGCTCGTTGTATTTCGTGATGAAGTGCTGTACGAGTTCCGGTACGTCACTCATGCGCTGCCGCAATGTCGGTACCGTGAGCGGTATGACGTTCAGACGGTAGAAAAGATCCTGCCGGAATCGGCTTTCCTCGATTTCCACCTGCAGGTCCTTGTTCGTCGCACAGATGATGCGCACGTTTACCTGCCGCGTTTTCGTCTCGCCCACGCGTCGGAATTCGCCTTCCTGCAGTACTCGCAGCAGCTTGGCCTGGAATGCCAGCGAGGTGTTCGAAATTTCGTCGAGGAAGAGGGTGCCCTGATGCGCTTCTTCGAACAGCCCGGGTTTGTCGGCCACCGCGCCGGTGAAGGCGCCGCGCTTGTAACCGAACAGCTCGCTCTCGAGAAGTGTATCGGGCAGGGCGCCGCAGTCCACCGCGACAAAGCGGTGTTCACGTCGCGCGCCGTTGTAGTGAATGGCCTTGGCAACGAGTTCCTTACCCGTACCGCTCTCGCCGTAGATCAGCACGCTGCCGTCACTCCCGATTGCCGCCTGCGTTTCGGAGAAGAGTTTCTCCATCGGCGGACTGCTGCCGATGATGCTCTCGAAACCGAAGCGCTGCTCGACTTCCTTGCGCAGGTACAGGTTTTCCTGCTTGAGCGACTGATGCAGCCGCGCGTTTTCGATTGCGATGGTGGCGAGGTTGGCGAAGGCCTCGAGGAATTCGGCGTCGATCTCCGAAAACGACATGGCCTGTACCGCATCACTGCGGGAATCGACGTACACGGTGCCGATGATCTCGTCTTTCGATTTCATCGGTACACAGATCAGGGAGTGGATGTTGAAATTCACCACCGATTCACGCTGCTTGAACGCATCGTTCGCCGATGTGTCGCTCACGATAATGGGCTTGCCGGCATGCAGTACGTCCTTGAGGATGCTCAGCGAAATCTCCGTCGCATCCTTGATGGTTTCCTTTTCGACGTTGCGAGAGACCTTCAGCGCGAGCTGCTCATGCTCGATGAGGAAGATCAGTCCGCGTTCGCCGTTCATCGCCTCCAGCGCGCTGTCCATGATGTTGTCGAGCAGCTGGTCGAGATCGAGGACCGAATTAATCTTTCGCGCCACGGCGTAGAGCGTGCGCAGGTTCTGCTCGCGTACCGCTGTCAGCGCCTGCGGCGATTCCGAGCGATGCGCCACCGCGTAGTCGCGCACGATCTGGGCGTTCACTCGTACGTTCTCGAGGTAGCTGCGGTAGAGAGTCGTATCCGCGATGCTCTCGGCGCTGGACATCAGCGCTTCATAGGCGCGCTCGATGCAGGCGGCCGCTTCGGCGCTTTCTCCCGCCGCGCGGAGGATGATCGCGTGGTTGTAGAGGATATCATGCGAACCGCCGTAGAGCGGACCTTTCTCCTCGAGCAGCTGCAGCGCTTCGCGCGAAAGTTCGAGTGCCACTCCCGTGCGGCCGAGGTGCATCTGGCAGGCTCCGGCATAGGAGCGGGCGAGGATGGAGAAGGAATCGAAGCCGTGGCGGTCGGCCAGGTCGCCCAGGCGATTGAATGCGGGCAGCGCCTGAGCATGGTCGTCCTCGCCGGCACGCTGCAGGTGCAGGTAGCCGCTGCGGTAATGATACATCGCCTCGATGTTGACGTCCTCGGCCTGTTCGAGAAGGCCGGACGCCCGGGCGAGCCGTTTTTCCGCGCCGTCGAAATCGCGCGTTTCGATCAGGCAGCCCGCGATGTCGATATGATCGGCGGCAACGCCTGCTGTGCTTCCCGACGCTTCGGCGAGCGCCTGCGCCTCAGCGTACATGTTCATCGCCTCGTCAAAGGCGCCGAGCACCATGTACAGCTCACCCATGTTTTCGCGGCACATTTCCTGCAGGTAGCCATCGCCGATTTCCAGGGCGATGCGCAGCTCCTCACGCAGGTGCAGCAGGGCGGGGGAGTAGCGGCAGAGTGCGAGCTCGCACTGGCCCATCGCGCCGTTGCTCGTGGCGAGCAGCATGCGGTCGGCGGATTGCGCCGCCAGTTCGTTCGCGCGCGTGTGATGTTCCAGCGCTTCCTCGTAGCGGCCGAGCGCGTACAACTGCGCACCCATATTTCCGAAAGCCCGTGTCAGTCCTCGGGTCGAACCGGCCGCCTCGAATTTCACCCGTGCCTGTTCGTAGAAGTCCAGTGCCTTGTCTGGATCCTTGAGTATCGAGTAGTACACGAGGCCGATGTCGATGAGGATATTGCCTTCGTCAAGAGCGGCCTTCTCGGAGGAATACAGTTCCTGCGCACGCTGGTAATGCGTGAGTATACTTTCGCCCGGAGTCGTGCGGTATTCGGTGAACCCGATTTTCTGATGGCACCAGGCTTGTCCCGCTGCGTCGCCGATATCGGTATAGTGTCCGAGGGCCTTTTCGGCGCTTCGTCGGGCGCGGTCGAATTCACCGGTGGAGAGATAATATTCGGCCTGGCTCCGGTAGACCTCGGCCAGCCGTTCGCTGGAATTCGATTGCGCCGCGAGCAGCAGCATTTCCTCGAGGAATTCCTCTTCGTCGGAACGACGTCCCAGTACGTTGTTGATGCGGCTCAGCGCAGCCAGGACCGCGAAGCGCTGTTCACCGCTCCCGATAAGTGCAAGCGCTTCACGCAGTCGCCGGTCTGCTCCGTGCATGTCGAATCGTTCCTCATGCACGCGGGCGGCTTCGAGCAGATGCGGAAGGGCGCGAGCGGAGTCGGAAGAATGCAGGGCGTGATGCGCCAGCAACGCATCCGGGTCGAATGCCGGAGGATTCTCGCTGAACAATGCATAGAAACGGTCGTGCAGTGCGCTGTCGGCGGGCTCCGCCGCTTCGCGCACCGCAGCATGCGCAGGCAGATACCCGTCAGGTGTCGCATCCAGAAGTTCCGTCTGCAGGAGGACGGCAAGCGCCGCATGCAGCGTCCCGTCGTCGAACGAGGTCAGTTCCGCTATGCGAGCTGTCGGAAGCGGATGCGTGGTGGCCGCGACAATGCGCAATGTTTCACGTCCCTCGTCGCTGAGCCTGGCCGCGGCGCGGACGTACACCTGCGCCAGGGAATCCGGGAAGAGGGCTCCGAGATTCTCCTGCTCATGCACGAGCCAGCCGTGTTCGGTGGCTTCCAGAATGCCCTCGCCTGCGCAGAAGTTCAGCAGATCTTCGACGCGGCCGGGCATGCCCTTGCTCTGCCGAGAAATCACGTCGATGAAGGAAGGCGAGACCGCGCCGAGCAGGGCGCGCAGGTTGTCGGCCAGCTCATCCTTTGTCAGCGAAGGCAGCGCGATGGCATTCCAGCGCTCGTTGCTGTCGGGACGGAGGACCTCGCTGTTACTCGCGGACTGCCCGAGCAGGACCAGGAGTCCGGCATGATTTCGTGCCGTCATCGAGGCGTGCAGGTAGGTCACGAATTCCCGGGTGAACGCGTCGGCCGTATCGAGTGCATCAAAAAGCAGGACGTCCAACTCCAGCGTATCCATGCAGAGCGACGCGGCCGCATGGAACAGCCGCAGCCGCCGGCGGTCATCCGCGAGTTCCTCAATGCCGTCAGCTGCGACGTCAGGGAAGTACTCGGGGAACTCCGCAGCGAGTACGCGCAATGCGGTGCTGTCGGCATCAACACCTGCGCAGCGGGCGGATAGCATGCGCAGCACCGGTTCGAAGCTCGCCATATCGGGACGCACG
>PKTF01000034.1 GCA_002869275.1 Ignavibacteria bacterium
AAAGGTGCTGTACGCCTCGCTGTGTACGACCTCTACGGCAGGGAAATGGGAATCCTGGTGGATGAGGTGAAAGACGCGGGGACGTTCCATGTTGAATTTGATGGAGGCAGCCTTCCCTCGGGTGTGTATCACTACCAGCTCGAGTGGAATGGAAGTGTGCAGGTGAAAGCGATGACGCTGCTGAAGTAACAAATCATGGCAGGGTGCGCGGTTCTGATAACGGGCCGCGCACCATGAAAGTATATAGCATACACCATACGATATCACATTCGGACGAGCAGTTGTAGAAATTCTAACGAGCCCTACACCCATTTCCTATTCGGAGGACATCATGCTTAACCCGACCACGACGCCAACCCTTAAAGCGAATGGATTCCGTCAATACAGATATCTCTTCTGCAGTCTGCTCGTAATTCTTCTTGCTTTTGCTGCATGCAGAGATGATCCCGAGGGACCGGTAGCTCCATCAGCACCCGGTAACGGATCCAGCAACGCCCTTACGAAAGGTGATGGATCCATAGACGTGACCGATAGATACATCGTCATTTTCAAGGATTTCGTTGAAAATCCGGAAGCAATCACCAAACGGCTGGCAAAGTCCAGTGGTGTGAAAATTCATCATCGTTATCGTTTTGCCATCAAGGGATTTGCCGCCACGATTCCGGCGCAGGCGCTTAACGGAATCCGGCATAATCCGAATGTCGATTACATCGAGGCTGATGGTATCGCAACGAGCAACGGTATACAGAGCAATCCTCCCAACTGGGGCCTCGACCGGATCGATCAATATGGCCCCCTGTACGGCATCCTGTACAACGATCTCTACATTTATCCAAATGATGGAAGTGACGTCACCGTGTATATCATCGATTCAGGAATCCGCTTCGACCACCAGGAATTTGGTAGCCGAGCCTCCTCGGGTTATGACTTCATTGACCGCGACAATGATGCTTCTGATTATTGCAACGGCCATGGGACGCATGTCGCCGGGATCGTCGGCGGAACAAATGTCGGTGTCGCGAAAAATGTAGATCTCGTCGCCGTTCGCGTGCTGGACTGTTCCGGTTCTGGAAGATGGAGTCAGGTGCTCGCCGGCATTGACTGGGTAAAGCAAAACCACTCCGGGCCATCCGTCGCCAACATGTCACTCGGAGGATTGTACAGGAAATCGGTGAATACCGCGGTGGACAATTCCGTGGCTGCCGGGATCGTCTACTGTGTCTCATCCGGGAACGACGGCGCCAATGCATGCGACTATTCCCCGGCGAGCGCTGCATCAGCCATCACTGTCGCTTCGACATGGGAAGGTGACGCACTGGCAGGCAGCTCCAATACCGGACCATGTGTGGATATCTTCGCTCCCGGTGTCAGTATTTATTCCTCAACGTCGTCGACGACAAGTTCCTACGCGACCTGGAGCGGGACGTCGATGGCCTCACCGCATGTCGCCGGTGTTGCCGCTTTGTACCTGAGTGCCAATCCTAACGCGACACCGGCACAGGTCACGACTGCAATTCTCACCGGAGCAACGCAAGGCGCAGTCCACTATCTCCCGAACGATGGTTCACCGAATCTTCTGCTCTATGCCTGGATTGTTGCTTCACCCGTGAACGCACCAGCCGCACCTGCGAACCTGGCAGCTGCAAGCACCACACCGGGCCAGGTCGATCTTTCATGGACGGATAACGCGACGAATGAGGTAGGATATATTGTCAATCGGCGGAGAAATAACCAGCCATGGAGATACATAGAAACGCTCGGTGCAAATGCGACAAGCTATTCAAACACAGGACTCGATGGAGGTACGTTCTACTATTACCGTGTGCATGCATACAATTCCGGCGGCTATTCCGACAATTGTGATCATGACACGGTAACTGTGGCATATCCACCACACACTTCGTCGCCTTCAGCGCCGTCGAATCTCCGGACGATTGTGGTACAGCCCGAATTCATCAGTATTGGATGGGACGATAATTCGGATAACGAGGACGGATTCAGGGTGGAGCGATCTCTTGACGGCGGGGCCACCTGGACGGAGATCGCGACCGTCGGAGCAAACTGGTCCAATTATCGTAATTCCGGACTCTCTCCCGCAACGCAGTACTGGTACCGTGTGCGGGCGTACAATTCGGTGGGTACGTCGGCCTACAGCAACACTGCTTCAGCGACGACACCAGCGGCACCGACGGATGTCGATGTGTACAGCGTAGCCGACAATGCGACGAAGCAGGGCAGTAACTGGTTTGGCAATCTGACCGTCACCGTCCGGGACGCGAATAATCAGCCGGCATCCGGCGTAACCGTGGAGGTTGCATGGAGCGGAGGAGCCTCCGGGAGTGGAACGGCGGTCACCAACAGCAGCGGTCTCTGCACGGTCAGCACAGACCGGCTCGGAAAAAGCATCTCCAGCGTCAGCATGAGTGTAACCAATCTCTCCGGAAGCGGATACAGCTACGATCCGACCATTTTCACGGCTGCCACGTCCGCGACCGTGTATCGACCGTAGCGCTGTCGACTCCTCCATCGCGCCTGCGCGCGGCAGAATCTGCCTGCGCCCTTCGGGCTATGGCGCGGTGGGAGTAGTACTCTCCAAAAAGGAGTCAAACTCCTAACAGGAGAGCGATGGGCCACGCATCGTGGCCGGGGCGAAGATCGACCATGTTCAAATAAATGGACTAGTGGTGATACCATCTATGAACATCCTGATCGTGGACGACAATTCCGAGATGCGGAGCTTCATCGCCGAGGTGATCACCGAGATCGCGGCCACCGTGTACGAGGCGGCAGACGGCCCGGAGGCCGTGGCATCCGCACGATGGTGCAAACCGGATCTCATTCTCATGGACATCCGCATGCCCGGCTTCGACGGCATCGAGGCGACGCGGAGGATTCTGACGGAAAATCCGGGAACGAAGGTTGTGATCGTCACGGAATGCGACAGCCGGGAAGTTCGCCACGATGCGATGGAATCCGGATGCCTCGCGTATGTGCTGAAAGATGACCTCGAGGTCCTGCCGGAAACAGTGGCCGGACTCCTGCATCTGAACTGACCATTTCACAGATCCGAAAGAACGGCGGCCTCTGGCACCGCATGGGCGCTTTGTCGGAATAGAACGGATATCCTTGGATAATTGTCTTTGGTCCACACTTCGACGCTTCGATACAACGTAATCCTATTGAGAAGACATGGTGCAAAGGAAAGAATGAGGAATCAGTAACTGATATCAGGAGGAAATCATGAACAGGAAAGCTGCGACGGTTGCGTTCTTCACAATTTGTTTTCTCTTCAGTCGCGCATCCGCGCAGCCGCAGCAGGAGCAGTCTGAGGCGTACCAGCACAATCCCGGATCGGGTGGCTATGGAGTACTTGCTGCACCCATTCTCGTGCTCGCACAGAATGCTTCGGCACTCGACAACGAAGAACAGAAGGTCACGACATTTCTCAGCACACAGGGTTTCCCTTATGACGTGACCGACGCCAATGGATTATCCACGTTGAATGTTGCTGATTATCCCCTAATTATTTTTCGAACGGGTTCTGCCCCCACGAGTTACAACAATGGCGCAGTGCTGGCGGAAATCCAGGATGCGGTGGAGGTAGCGGGCACAACGCTCATGGTGGAGAATTTCGGCAGCTACCTGGCCGAATATCTCGGATGGGCAACCGTCACTTCGTATACTTGGAATCCAGCAGTTGCAGACAGATGTGCCTTCGTCGCCCCGATCACGCCGCACGAGATCTTCGACG
>PKTF01000403.1 GCA_002869275.1 Ignavibacteria bacterium
AAACCTCCATTTGTTAAAACCACCGCGATGGCGGCAAATGCTGATGGAGTTATATTCGCCTGTTCAGGAAGGGGAGGCATATTTCGCACGACAGACGAAGGGGCGTCCTGGGATACCCTTCGTGCTGATCTCAGCGTTTCTTCCACGAAGCATTACCGCTACGCCTGCGCCTCGATTGGTACAGACGGGGTTATCGCTGTCAACCAATATGGAACAATCATGCTGTCCACCGATGATGGGATCTCCTGGAGTGAGCCACGTGCTCAGCATACTCTGGTCGCCCGGGTGGAAATGGCGGACGCGGAACACGGCCGAGTCATGTTTTCGAAAGATGACGGATCCTTGCTGGGCTACAAGATCACGTACGACGGTTTTCAGACGCTGGAAGAAATTCCGCCGTCCCCGTTGTTCACGCTGGTATTGCGTTCGCCGACCCTCTGGTACTCGATGGCGCACGTCTTGAGGCCTTATGGCGATTCATTGGTCTGCCGCAGCACGGATGCCGGGCAGACCTGGGAACTGGTGCTGCAAGCTGCCGGTGAACTTTCATGGAATACGACGGTCGAATCCGCCGATCCAGACAAGTGGGCCGTGGCGACAACGAAAGGACTGTATTATACTTCCGACAGAGGCGACCACTGGTCCCTCGCGATCGACGCTGATTTGTCCCACCGGTTTCATTCCGCCACCGTGTTCTTGCCTGCCGGCGGGAAGTATCTCTGGATGCTTGCGACCGGAAACAGTAATTCGATCCCGTATAGCATCATGCGGCATGACCTTACTTCAGGCCAAAGCGAAATCGTTTTCTCGATCCCCGACGACCTTCCACCAACCATTGTCACAGGAGGATTCGAAGACATCGTGGTGAAAGAAGATGGTCATGTGTATGCAACATGCTACCTGGATATTCCCGACAGGGAACGCGATGACCTGTTAGTGGTGCACAGCGATGACAACGGCGCCACCTGGCAGACCTGGACGACTCAGACACCTGTGCCGGACGGTTGGCGCATTGGAGATTGGAATTGGCCGCGGGGCATCGGCCTCTGGGGAGGTGCTCTGCTGACCTCTGCGTCCGATCTGGAACTCAGCACCCTGCATGCGTTTCGACCTCTGGTGCAGTTCGCGAGCACGGATGGGTTTCTCACAGAGCAGGCGCTGTTCGAATACGCTGTGCCGAACAGTTTCTTTGAAGGATGCTCGATAGTCAAGGCCGATGCGCGCACAGCATTTTTCTCCACTCCCAACTCCATATACCGCATTACCATGCCGGAGGTGACACATACGGCGTCCCTCCAGAAACCACCCCTCCCGCTCAGCATTGCCACGCCCTTCCCGCATCCGGTATCACGGTCGGGTGAACCAGCGACGTTATTTATTCAAAGTGATCGCGCGACAGCGGCAACTATGTCGGTGTATGATCTGGCAGGACGCGAACTGAGCAGGTTGTTCGATGGCGAGCTTGGTCCGCAAGGCCACTACATTTCGTGGAGCACGCAATCGCTCACGCCTGGGAGTTATATACTTCAGCTTTCCTCCCAGGAGGGCGTATGCCGGAGAATGGTCCTCGTGGAATAGCTCGTTCGTATAGCGTTTTGCGTACTACAAGCGTTACACGGCTGGAGCCGTGTAACGATGAAATAGCATATGGCATGCAGCATACGGCGTACAGCATACAGCATACTGCGCCGCGAAGCGGCACAACGCAGAAAAGCCACCCAAATTGGATGGCTTTTCGTTTCATGTGCTGGTCGGAACGGCGGGATTTGAACCCGCGACCCCTACCACCCCAAGGTAGTGCGCTACCGGGCTGCGCCACGTTCCGGACCGTCGCATCTCATGGATGCGAGACCATAAATATACAACATTGCAGGGAGATTTTCCTAATATTCGCGCGGAAGCCGCGGTTCGAATAACCGGATGCGGAGCAGGGGATGGCTGAGAGGGTGTCGTTTGGCTGGATTCAGCCGCGGATGCGCTCGCGCAGGTCCTCGAGGAACTGCTTGACGCTGAGGAGATCCGAACGCAGCTTGCCTTCGGGCTCGAAAATGAGTGCGGTCTGCGAGTGGTCCATCTCTTCTTCTTCTTCCTTCCCGAAATCATGCTCCTGTCCGGGAGTGTAGGTCTTCAGCACCTGCTTGGCGCCCTCGATGGTGTAGCGCTCGTCGCGCAGAAGCTTCTTGATGAAGAGGATGAGCTGGATGTCCTTGTTGGTGTAAATCCGGTTTCCGGCCCGGTTTTTCGCGGGTTTGAGCTCGTCGAACTCGGATTCCCAGTAGCGCAGGACGTACTGCTCCAGGTTGGTGATCTTGCTCACCTCGCTGATCGAATAATACAGCTTCTTGATGGAAAAGTCCTTCATGATGCACCGGCCGCTTGTGGAGCAATACAGAGAATGTAACTATCCGAAATTGAACATGCAATACGGTCTGCCGTACAGAGGGTTGTGAAGTGGCAGGCTACATGTCTGTTGTCTGCTTGCGCAATCCCGCATCCGATCATGCGTCACTCGAAGCCGCAAGCGCACAGCTCCGCGTTTCTGTTCGCGCGCAGCGCCGCTGCAGATGAAAAAGCGCCTTGCACTGCAGAATGCGGTATGGTAACTTTCCTCACTATGATAGTGCGCAGTACAACACGACGATATAACATATTCGCTCCCGCTCTGCTGCTTCTCGCGGCTCTCCTCGCCTTACCCGAGGCCGAGTCTTATGCTCAGGCACCGGCCGGCGCACAAAAGGTGCAGATGCAGGGAAGCAAGTTCGTCATCGCCCGGCTGAAATACGAGGGCGGGGGGGACTGGTACAATGATCCCTCGAGCGAACTCAACATGCTCCGTTTCCTGCAGCAGCATTCGGGCGTGGACGTGGATGTGCGCACCGAGGAATTCGTGGAGGTGGGCAGCGAGAAGCTGTTTTCCTATCCCTTCGCCTTCATGACCGGACACGGCAGCATTCGCCTGACGGAGCGCGAACGGCAGAACCTTCGCGCCTACCTGGAAAACGGCGGCTTTCTCTACGTTGACGATGACTATGGTTTCGACAAACCCTTCCGGCGCGAGATCGGCAAGGTGTTTCCGGATAAGGAACTGGTGGAACTGCCGTTCAGCCACGGGATCTACCACGTGCATTTTCCGTTTCCGAACGGACTCCCCAAGATCCATGAACATGACAAGAAGCCGCCGCAGGGCTTCGGGATGTTCCATGAAGGACGCCTGGTTCTGTTTTACTCGTATGAAAGCAACCTGGCGGACGGCTGGGCCGATCCCGACGTGCACAAGGATCCGGAAGAAGTACGCAGGCGCGCTCTGCAGATGGGCATGAATATCATCGTGTGGGCGCTGACGCAATGAAAGGACAGCATATGCAGGCCGATACACAGCTCAGCAATTACCAGCGCATCATGGACGCCCTCCGCAGCGTGCGTGCACGCGAGGAAGGCGTGTCCTTTCGGCGCGGACTCTTCCTCACCCTCGCCATCACCGCCGGCATACTGCTCGTGGCACTGGCGCTGGAATCGGTATTCTATCTCGGCATCGAGGGACGCACCACGGTGTTTTTCGTCGCCCTGGCGGGCATTCTGACTGCTGCGGGTGTGTTTCTTGGTCCGCCTCTGGCCACGCGCTGGAGCGGACGCCGCCGCAAATCCGAAGATCGCGTGGCCGAGGACGTCGGTGCGCATTTCCCCGATCTGCGCGACCGTTTGCTCAATGCCATGCAGGTGTTCCGCGAGATGCGGAA
>PKTF01000210.1 GCA_002869275.1 Ignavibacteria bacterium
AAGGCGGTGGAGCATCGTGGGTACAAGAGAGGTTATTGTGATTCTGCGGCTCCGGAGAGTTTCGGCGATCGATGCCGGCTCAAAACCGTCGTGCAGCGTCGTACCGATGCCATGGAGCACGCCGCGCGTGAGGATGGCCAGCCCTCCGATATGATACAACGGGATGACGCACTGCCAGTTGTCGTCGTCTCGCACGCCAAGGTTTTCGGCCGATGCGACAGCGCTGGCTCGATGCTGCTGCCAGCTGTGCGGAACCGCCTTCGGTGTACCCGATGACCCGGAGGTGAACAGCACGCTGCAGGGCTGATCGAAATCAAAATCCGCGCTGAAGAAATCGTGATCCGGCTTCGCGGAAAATAGCTCGTTCAAGGTCGCAAGGGGCACGTCCAGAATGGGATCCGGCGCTGCATCGACGGAGGTCTGCACGAGCATGGCCGGGCGCAGCAACTCCAGCTGGCGGTCGCGTTCGATTCGCAACAAACGCGTGTTCAGCGGCGCCACGGCGGCACCGGTCAGCCAGATCGCATGCAAAAGGATCACATGCTCCGCACTGTTATCAAGAAGCGTTGCTACCGTATCTCCCGGTTGAATTGCGTGCTCCCGATGCAGCACATCCGCGAGCATCCCCGCGTCATGGAGAATGGTCTCCCAGGTCCATTCGCGGTCACCGTCGATCAGCGCGAGGCGCGTCGGAAAGCGCTGGGCGATGTCCTGAAGCGGCGTGTTCATGCGCCCTCCAGCACGGGCGTCATTCCAAGACCTGTTTCCGTCGGAAGCGCGAACGTTCCATCGACGATGACATCCCGGCCACTGTCCTCGGCGAAAAGCCGTCCTGTCGCCAGGCCCTGCGGACGCAGCGGATCCGGCAGCGATGCGCACAGCTGTGCCACGGCATGCCGGCCGACACTTGAATCGATGAGCGAAGTGAAAACGACATCAACGCCGTATTCGCGAGCCAGCAGTACGCATTCGCGAGCCAGGCGGAGTCCGCCCATCGCCATCGGTTTGATTACCAGCACATGCGCGGCCCTACGTTCAAGCAGCACGCGCACGCTTTCGGGGCTATGTGCAGCTTCGTCCGCGGCAATTGGTAGAATATTCATTCCTGTCAGCGCAGCAAGTTCGTCAACCGCTTCCGCCGCGACCGGCTGTTCGATATACTCGACGTCATAAGGAATGAAGGCCCTCAGAGCTTCCTCCGCCTCACCGAAATCCCACGCCCCGTTGGCGTCGAGGCGCAGCGACACGGACGGATCAACGCTGCTGCGCACCGCGCGAAGCCGATCGAGGTCGTGTTCCAGATCCCCTCCCCCGACTTTCATCTTCAAACAGCGAAAGCCCTCTCTCACCGCCTCAGTTGCCAGACGCGCAGCTTCACCGGGCGGACCTCCTCCAATCACGGCATTGACAGGGATACTGCTCCTGTGCTGCCCTCCGAGGAAATCGGCAACGGACATCCCACGAGAGCGCGCTTCGAGATCCAGCAGGGCGGATTCGAGGGCGAAGCGGGCTGCCGGACTCCGCGCCAGGCCCGGAAGTGCCGCATCGAGATCCTCGGTACATTCATGCGGAGAAACCCGGCATGCAGCGAGCACGGCCGAGGCGTCCGAGACGATCTGCTCGGCCTCGGCGAGCGTTTCAGTGCCGAAGGCCGGCAGCGGCGCGCACTCACCCCAGCCCGTATGGGCTCCGTCTGCCGATGCGATATGCAGCAGCAATACTTCCCGCGATTCCATCGACCAGCCGCTGGTGCGAAACGGCTGCCGGAATCTGTAGCTGCGGTGGAACACGGTGAGTTTCATGATGTCAGATCAACAGGTAGCCTGCGGAATAGAGGAGTCCGTAAAACGCGAGCAATCGTCCCGTACCGGCAAGGACACCGTTCAGGATGCCGCCATCCGTCGTCGAACGTATGACGCTGAACATCTTCCAGGCGAACGGCAGGCTGAGCAGAGGCAGGAGCAGCCAGAGCGGCTGACGCTGCATAAATGCCTGGAGCAGGGGAACCGCGTATGCGAGAAGCAACAGCAGAGCGTATTCCATGCGCGTCGCCCCTCTGCCGATGCGTACGGCAAGGGTTTTCTTTCCCGCGAGGCGGTCGGTGTCGATATCACGGTAGTTGTTCACGACAAGAATGGCGGTGGAAATCGCTCCCACCGGCAGCGAGGCGATGAAGGCATCCGCGGACCACTCCAGGGCCTGTACGAAATACGTTCCGGTGACCGCCACGATCCCGAAAAACAGGAAGACGAAAACATCACCGAGGCCGATGTACGCGAGAGGAAAAGGTCCGGCAGTGTAAATCACCGCACAGAACAGCGATGCGACACCGATCACGAGAATCGGCCAGCCACCGATATAGACAAGGTAAAGTCCCAGAATAAACGTCAGCGCAAAGACACCGATCATCGCGTTGCGCACCGTGGTCGCTTTGATCAAACCGCTCTGCACGACGCGCAGCGGACCAATACGCTCGGCGGAATCGGCGCCCTTGAGAAAATCGAAGTAATCATTCGCGAAATTCGTTCCGACCTGAATGAGCAGGGCGCACACGAGTGCGACGAGGGCCGGCAGCCACGCAAAGAGGCCATGCGCCGCGGCGACGGCTGATCCGACCAGAACGGGCACCACGGCCGCCGGCAGTGTTTTCGGCCGTGCGGCAAGGATCCATGCCTGTACACGGGTGATCGGGATGTCCTGGTGCAAACTGCTCATACTCTGCGACGGTTTCCTTTCTGTGATGTCCTGCTGCTACCAGGGCAGCCATTTGAACTTGCGGAAATTTGGCTTTCGCTTCTCGACGTACGCGTTTTTTCCTTCCTGCGCTTCTTCCGACATGTAATAGAGCAGCGTGGCATTGCCCGCCAGCTCCTGCACGCCGGCCTGTCCGTCCAGCTCTGCGTTGAAGGCCGATTTCAGCAGGCGTACCGCGAGGGGCGAGTGCTGCAGGATCTCCCGCGCCCACTGCACGCCTTCGTTCTCGAGCTGCGCGACCGGCACGACGACGTTCACCAGCCCCATGTCGAAGGCTTCCTGCGCGCTATACTGCCGGCAGAGATACCAGATTTCACGTGCGCGTTTCTGTCCCACCATGCGGGCAAGATACGAGGACCCGAAGCCCCCGTCAAAACTTCCGACTTTAGGACCCGTTTGACCGAATACAGCGTTGTCCGCAGCGATCGTGAGGTCACACACGACATGCAGCACATGGCCCCCGCCGATGGCGTATCCCGCGACCATCGCGATGACCGGTTTCGGCATCGAGCGGATCAGCCGCTGCAGTTCCAGCACGTGCAGGCGCGGAACGCTGCCCGCTTCCTGTGCCACGTACCCCGCGTCACCACGGATCTTCTGATCTCCACCACTGCAAAAGGCATACTTCCCATCGGGCGCCGGACCTTCGCCGGTCAGCAGCACGACGCCGACATCGGTATCCAATGCCGCGATCTGAAAAGCATCGAGCAGTTGATCAACGGTTTCAGGACGGAAGGCGTTGCGCTTTTCCGGACGGTTGATCGCGATGCGCATGATGCCTTCATCGCTCTTGCGAAAGGTGATATCGGAGTATTCCTTGACGGTGTTCCAGGTAACGGTGTTCATGTGTTGTCTCGTTCGCTATGTGAATTTCTTCTTCTTGTCAAACAACGATACTGTTACGCGCGTTTCCAGAGCGCGCGTAATGCAGCGGCAATTTCCTGCGGACGCTCGAACAGCAGATCATG
>PKTF01000407.1 GCA_002869275.1 Ignavibacteria bacterium
ACGGCAGGTTTCGCGCCGGGAAAATGACGATATTTCTCACATGACACGTTCAGGGACAGAAAATCCAATGCCGGAGAACACGAGTGCTTCCGGGTTCCAGACCGGCAAGGTGCTCCTTATTTCGATCGCACATATGGTGCACGATATCTACTCGTCCTTTCTCGCTCCGCTTCTGCCTCTGCTGATCGAAAAACTGGGACTGACGTACGGCATGGCGGGCTCCCTTTCGATGTTTCAGCGGCTGCCGTCACTGCTGAATCCGGTCGTCGGAGCCATGGCCGAACGGATGAGTGTTCGATATTTCATTATCGTAACGCCCGGACTTACCGCCGTGGTGATGAGCCTGCTAGGGCCCGCGCCGCACTATTTCGTGCTGGTGTTTCTTCTTCTCGTGATGGGTCTGAGCGCGACGCTCTTTCACGTACCTTCTCCGGTCATGGTGAAACGTGTCGCCGGGTCGCAGACCGGTAAAGGGATGAGTTTTTATATGCTGGGAGGTGAGCTGGCCCGGACCATCGGCCCCCTCGTCATTCTCGGTGCAGTCTCGCTCTGGGGGCTCGAGGGAAGCTGGCGTGTGATGCCTTTCGGCATCGCTGCCTCAGTGGTCCTTTATTTTCAGTTTCACCGGATCAGGATTTCCGACCGCTTTAAAGCCTCCAAGGAAGGATTGCGCATCCGACAGACATTTCGCGAGCACCAACGCTTTCTCGTGCTCATGGGCGGGGTCCTGTTTTTCCAGTCCCTCCTGAAATCCGCGCTCACCGCGTTTCTCCCTACCCTGATGACGACGGAGGGTGAATCGCTATGGATGGCCGGGGGGTATCTCTCGGCTCTACAGCTGGCTGGGGCCATCGGTACGTTCATTGCAGGAGGAATATCAGACCGCCTCGGACGCACTCCTACGATGCTTGTCGCTTTCGCCCTGAGTCCACTGCTGCTCTGGCTTTTCCTCGCACTTGAAGGTATCGCCGCCATAGTCGTTCTGATGTTGCTGGGCGTTACGCTTTTTGCGTCGAATCCGGTCATGCTCGCATTTGTACAGGACCAGGAATCGGAACGGCCGGTTTTTCTGAACGGGGTGTATATGGGAGTGAGCTTCCTGTTGGGAGCAGTTGGTGTGCAGCTTGTCGGTATTTTCGGCGATGTGTTCGGACTGCGGGAAACGTTCTCGCTGACAGCATTCCTGTCACTCGGTGCGCTGCCCTGTATCCTGCTGCTGCGCAGAACGTAAGCGCATAGAACGCGGCTCCCCGTTCTCTCTGCACCAGGCAGTTGCTACCCGTCCGATAGCAGCGGTGATGATGCCTGCGAGGTTATCAGGGCTGAACAAACGTGCTGCTGGCGATGAGACTTCCGTTCTCCATTTCCTCGATATAGACGGGCCCGATGTTCCTGGCATAGTAGATCGTCCAGGAATTATGTCCGGTGAGTACCGTCCCACCGGCGTCCTCGGCCGCATAGCGGACCACGATCACATCCTCGAAGCTGCCGGAATTATCGGGCAGCAGCAATTCATCGAAATGAGAAAGGACGCGTCCGGTCAGGCGCAGTTCCCCGGTACCTTGAAGCAGAAGCGTGCCGGCATCCCACGTGGATGAGAGAGAAAACGATTCCGGAAGCAGGTTGAAACCTGTTGCTTCACGCACCACGGTCCCCTGGTCATCAATGCGGCTCCAGTTTCGGCCTTCGTCCAGCGATCGATAGGTACCTTCCGTTGTGCCGCAGTAAAATGAACCGTCCATGCCGTAATCCACGGAGAGAATGTGCTTGCCGAGGAGCCCGGAGGAAGAGGAGGGAGCTCCATCGAAACGAAGCATCCCGGATTCGGTCCCGATAAGAACAGCAGCACTGCGGTGGGACTGGCTGACACAGGTCAGGCGGCGGCTGCCGGAAATGGGCACCGAAGCCCAGTTCCCGATCGAAATCGGTGAGACGTGCAGTTCAGGGGGATCCGAGATAGCCACCGCAACATAGGGAGAGTACTTCGAAGCACTGATATCGGTAATGCGAGTATTTTTGAAGCGCTCGTTGACCGACAGCTGTGCAGGCCAGCCGGTTACGAGGAGCACTTCTCCGACACCGTTCGTGATGGTGCCGATGAAAAGAACGGATTCTGCTGAAGTCGCACGTTCGAGCGCGATACAGCTCACATCTGTCGCCATCGAGGCCACGGTGAATGTGGTCCACTCATCGTACGGGGGACGAGAGACCATCAACTCGTTATCGATGACAGCGAAAATGACCCCGTCCATATCTACGGCCATATCCATCAATGTTCCGCGGGCAACCGGAATCGTCGTCCATACAGTTTCCCCCGCCAGACTGCTGAAAATTCCGTCTTGCGCAGTAGCGACATACAGCTTTTTTCCACCCGAACCACTATCGACCGCCATTTCCAGGATATCACTGGTCCAGGCCGTGGTGTTTTCATTCCATGTACTGCTCGACACATCATACGTGTAGAGATCGGGACCGTCGGCTGCGATGAAGGTTTGCGAATCAAACTGCAGCCAGCGGGTGGCGTGGATGATTGGTCCGGCTTGCGTGCGAATATCGTCTTTGAAGCGCAGGTGAGAGGGGAGTGCCAGAAGGCTGTGCATGCCGCAGCCGGTCAGAGCGAGCGTCCCATTGTGCACGCCGGATTCAAGTGTGGTTTCGGCTAGAATTGTGTTTGATCCGTCATACCGGATATCGATGATGCTGCTGCCGGTGAACTGGAGCTGATGGTGCTCGGTGTTGCCATTTCTATCGACCAAATATTCGGCAGCGGCAGAACCGCTTTGCCAGTAATAGGCATCCGCACGGAATTCGCCCTCGGGCGTGGGCCCAACGTTTTCACTGCACGCGCCGAACGCGAGTAAGGCGCCGAGCAGCAGCAGATAAGTCCTGAGCGTTACCATAGCAATATCCCGAAACCGATACGGAATTCAATTGATGAACTATAGACAGTGCCCGCGCTCTCTGCGTTGCGGATAATCCCGACGACGCCGGTGTTCGACGTGTTGACCACCGGTGCCGAAGTCACCGGACTCATCCATGCACCTGAATAATGGATTCCCGCGCGCAGGTGCAGCGCATAGGTCAGGGAGTACAGGGAGGAGAATCCGGCAGACCACATCACCGGACTGTCGCGGACTAGAAGCAAGCCGACGCCGAGGTCACCCTGGAACCGCAGACGTGATGCAGGGTTAAGCGTGTAGAGTCCCTGAAATCGCAGCCACGGCTGGGTGGCACTCTGCAGCGCATCGTCGATGATGATGACGCGCGTTTCGCTGTTGCCGGCGAGGGCTTCAGTGCGACTGACGAGGGCTTCGCGCGCAAAGGTCGATTGACCGATTTCCGCTCCCAACGCAAACCGGGGAGAGAGATCAGCCCGAAGTCCGAGGAGATATACCCCGTCGAAGGTGGAAGCGCGATTGCCGCCACTTCCGCTGGTGCGCACATCTGCTGCTCCGGTTTCGAGATAGGCGTGGACGCTTCCGCCCAGCAATTCTCCGAGCGATTTTGGTGCCGGCGGATAGTCCCTGACACCTGATGTTTCCCGATGAGGAAGCGGCGTCGCGACCAGAGGAATGACCTTAACCTCGACACTGCGCTCAAAGCCGGTGGGGACATCAGCCGCGTGATCTGCGGAGGTGTGCTGCGCGGCACGAGCGAGGGTACCGGAGACACGAGACGGTGTCAGTGTGTTGTCGCTTGTTTGAAGTCGTTCCCTTGTC
>PKTF01000128.1 GCA_002869275.1 Ignavibacteria bacterium
GCCGCTCTCGAGGTATCGGGTGAATTCATCGTCGGTGAAAACTTCACCGGTGTCTTCTTCCCGCCGCTTAACGGCGCCCTGTTTGAAGGACGCGTCGGTATCGGTACGCCCGGACCTGGCAGCATGCTCAGCGTCAAGGGTGGACTCGCGGTGGGCACCAAGTTTTCCGAAAACGAATCCCCTTCGAACGGCGCGGCCATCGAGGGCAAGGTCGGTATCGGAACCACTATCCCGAAAAGCTCGCTCGGCGTGGCAGGCAATACCTCCATCGGCTCCGAATACGCCCGCGCGTATGAAGCGCCTTCGAACGGATTGATCGTGCAGGGCGATGTCGGCTTCGGCACTGAAGCACCGCTCAGCAGACTCGGTGTCGCCGGGAACGTCAGTATCGGATCCGTCTACGCGAGCACATATCCTGCCCCCGAGGATGGACTGATCGTCCAGGGATCCCTCTGGTCGGGTGTGTTCGAATCCGATTATGATTTCCATGTACTCGGAAACAGCTTCCTCGACGGAACTGCCGAGATCACAGGGAATACGAAGATCGGCGGAACCCTCGACGTTGACGGTGTCACCACGATTCATGATCTGACCGACGTACCCGTGATCACGGATTTCAAATCGGTCAGCACTGCCAATTTCCTCGGAAGCTTCCACACGAAGGGTGGAGCAGGCGTGGAGAAGAATCTCAATGCCGGTGTCGATCTCGGCGTTGGACGCGATGCCTATGTCGGACGTAACCTGAAGGTCGGCGGCAGCGCCAACTTCAAGAACCTGATCGTTGAAAACTATGCGGATATCGGCCGCAATCCCGATCCAAACTATGACCCCGATCTCAATCCCACTCCCATCGCACCGATTACCTTCATCAACAAGGGTGAAACCGTGCTCGAAAAGCAGGTGCGCGTAACGGATGCATCGGAGTCCGCCAACAGCACGCAGGGCGCGCTCGTGGTCTCCGGCGGTGTGGGAATTGCGAAAGACCTCAATGTCGCGGGACAGATCGCGGTGGATTATTCGTCGAACGGTGCCATCTCCTCCGGCAGCAAGGCGAGCTACCCGATGTATATCAAGGGCGCGAACCAGGGCCTGGCCGTGCATCTGAACGTGAACGCGAACAAGAACAATCAGTACGTAGGATTCTGGGATAACGGCGGCAAGCGGGGTGCGATCAATGCGGAAACGCAGTCAGAGCGTCTCGCAAGTCTCGATTATATCCTCATGACCCTGCAGCATGTGTTCGATGTCAGCGACGCTGCTGTTGAACTGATTTCTGAAGTCACGGATTTCCGTGTCGGTGTCGGACTCGGCGTCGTAACCGTCACGCCTGGTGTGGCAAAAATCGTGTACGCGACCGCGAAGATCATCCTCCTTGCAGTGCAGGTTGGAGTTGAACAGTCGAGGTACATCCAGGATTATGGTGTGGCATACAATTCCGGTAACGCGGATTATGCCGAGTGGCTCGAACGCGCTGATCCTGCCGAGAAGTTCGTATTCGGTGACATCGTCGGCGTTCGCGGCGGGAAAATCAGCAAGACCATCGGCGATGCAGATATGGTGTTTGTGATTTCGAAATCGCCCATCGTTCTGGGTAACACGCCTCCGCCGGGTGAAGAAGAGCGCTATGAAAAATGCGCCTTCCTTGGCCAGGTCCCTGTGAAAGTCGTCGGCCCGGTCGCCATGGGTGATTACATCCTCCCGTCGGGTCGTGACAATGGCCTCGGCTTTGCCGTCTCCCCGTCACAACTCACCGCGGAACAGGCCGCGAAAGTGGTCGGTGTTTCCTGGGGCAGCCTCGCAGCGGGTGTGCCGGGTTATGTCAACGTCGCCGTTGGCATGCCGGTGAAATCCGGTGTCGAAGTGCTGCAGCGTCAGCAGGAAACAATTGCCTCGATGCAGACACAGGTCGATGCGATGGCTGCGGTTCTTCGTGAACTCGTTCCGGACTTCGATGACAGGCTGGCACGGCATGGTATCGCTCTTTCCGAAGAGGATGCCGGCACACCGGCTGCGAATTCTACGCCTTCAGTGGCGTCCGTCGATGACCCCGTGGATCCGATTCCGGGTCTGGGCGAACCCAACGCCGATCTGATCACCGAGGAAGTATTCTCGAAAGCGATCGGAGTCGCGAAGGATGATCTCCGCGGACTCGGGTACACGACGGAAGAGGTTCCTCTGCTGAACGAACTGGAGAATAATCCCTCGTTCCGCGCCACGTATCTTCAGGCACTGAAGAACATGGTTCGCAGTGGTGGAAACCGTGAGGAACTCGAACGACTGATGAAAACGGTAAATTGACTCTAACCGTGATCTTCTGAAACTGCTGTGTCTTATGCTTTGGACACAGAAGGCAAAAGGACGGGCGATGAGCCCGTCCTTTTGTGTTTGTACCGAGTGAGTTGGATGTCAGACCCGGTGATCACATGCGTGTGGCCAGCAGGAGATAGAGGTCACTCCGTTCCACCGACCTAGTGACGGCAAATCCTTGCTGTGCGATAGTGCGCGCGAGGTCATCGACCGGTGGGAGGATGTCGCTTTCGACGGCCCGACCGGCCTCACGGTGCAGCTCATTCAGTTCTTCGTGTCCCATCAGGTGCAGGATACACAGTATACCGCCCGGCCGCAGACAGCGTCGAATCTCTCGAAGCGCCAGTTCGGGTGCATCGAAATGCGGATACACGCTGAAGCAATGCGCGGTGGTGAAACTCGCGGAGGCGAACGGCAGGTTATGGGCGTCCGACTGCATGAAGCAGACATCCTTCAGGGTTCTGTGCTGCTCCCGTGCCATGCGCAGCATCTCCATGGAGATTTCGATCTCCGCGACAAATGTGCTTCCGTTGTCACTCAGGTAGGGGAGCAGGATACCGACACCTGAACCGATGTCGAGTACCGGACCGGAGGTCGGCAGCTCATATTCGATGAATATCTCAGCCAGTCTGGCACTTCGCTCTTCTGTATCGAGAATCCACTGCGGGACGATACCGTCAAAAAAATCGCGTTTGTCGTGAGACGCCGTCACCGGTACTCCCTCCGCAGCGAATGCAGTGCGAGCCGTGGGAAACGCTGCTCGATCAGATGCACCGCGGGGGGGAGAACGACGAGCTGAAGAACGACGCCGGGGAGTCCGGCCAGCACGACAGCCGGACCGAACAGCGGATGCTGCAAGCCCGAGACACGTGTGACGACTTCGATGACCAGCCAGAGCAGCACGCGGTCTGAAAGCATGGCGGCGGCAACAGCCGCGAGAACGGGCAGTTGCAGCCCGCGGCGACAGGACGAAGCGACGGCGGTCGCGACGGGCAGTTCGATAAGCAGCAGTGGAAGCATGGGGGGCGAGAGTGGCGGCATTCCGGTGAGCAGCCATGATAGCGATGGCGTCACGATCGCCACGATCAGTGCCAGATTCAGGGGGAGCAGCAGCGCGGCGGCAAGCACAGGAAGAAACATCGGCAAGAAAGTCGAACCGAGTCCCAGCGCGTGGAAGATCTGTGGCAGCAGCACTCCCAGAGCGGTAAACATGGCCGCCAGCGGCAGACGCCTCAGCTGTTCCTGTTTCCTGGCTGCAGTGAAATCTTCAGTTGTCCAGCGCATACCGCACTCCGGTAAATACATGAGCACCCGGCGCAGAATAGCCGGGAAGGACCGCGTAACTGCGATCGAGGATATTTCGCGCCTTGACATACAGCTCGAACGCTCCGGTATTCCATTCCGCCA
>PKTF01000045.1 GCA_002869275.1 Ignavibacteria bacterium
ACGCACCTCCCTTCGCAACGTGTTTAACAGCATCTCCGCCTTGCATCACAGACGGGCAATTCCTCGCACGCCTCCTCTCTGCTTCTCCAGAGTGAACATCTTCTCAGCAACCAGCTGCATTTGCCATTCACGGAGATATCGTCTATACTTTCCGAAAATGATAATAATTCGGTCAGCTGCCGCCACGGCAGTAACAGAGCAGGAGTACTTCGCTTGCACACGGTTGACGTTTCCTGGTGAATATTCCTGACTGTCCATCTATTTTCCGTTTCCGGAGGTCCCATGTTCCGCCCATATCTGCTGACATTCATTCTCACATTCATACTATCGTTTGCCTGCTCAACCGGCCGAGCACAGGATTTCTTCGAACGAGTTTCCGTGCCACCGGGCGGACGTATTGACGCCATCGGGGTTACCGCGGCGCAGACACCCCTTGCCATGAGTACGAGCAATATCTGGCGATATGACAGGGCCTCTGGTTCATGGATGCTGGTACAGCGTTTCACCAGCATGAGTGTCAATACCAAACGTATTGTCACCGGACCGGGTGGAGAGGTGTATGCGGTGACCATGGGTCAGGGTCTGTGGAGATCGACCGATGATGGCCGAACCTGGGAACAGCTCGTAACGGCAGATCCCTATACCACCGATGTGCTACCTCTGGCATCGGGAGAACTTTACGCGACGACGCATGGAAGAGGCGTGCTGTTTTCGACCGACAACGGCACAAGCTGGGAGCAGCGGAATGAAGGCCTCACGGATAAATTCCTCCGCGCCATCGTTCGTGATGCTTCCGGAAACCTCTACGGCGGACACAACTCACTCGCGATCTCGAAATCAACGGACGATGGGATGACCTGGAATGAACTGGCGGGGAGTCCGACGCGCATCGAGGATCTTTTAAGTTCGTCCGACGGCAGCCTGTATTCTGCGGGTCAGGGTGCCGTATACCGCAGTACCGATAACGGCGTGAACTGGCAGGAGACGTCAGGCGGTCCTGGCGGCACCATCGCCCGCCTGGTCGAGACGGCGGATGGCGGCGTGTTCGCCATGCGCTACTCGGGTGGGAATGGCATCTATCGTTACGATACGGGCACCGATACCTGGGCGGAACTGCCTGATGCCGCGGACGCGGGCTACGGTCGGGGACTCGCGATTGCGGACGACGGCACACTCTACTCGGCCACTGTCAAAGGGGTCTGGTACACCGGGGATCTCGGACAGAGCTGGACCGAAATGAACTCCGGTATTTACGCCATGGGCGTCATGGGCATGGTTGAAGCTGCCGACGGCACCTACCTGATTGCGACGAATTACCAGGGCCTGCTTCGTTCGACAGACAAAGGCGCGACCTGGAATTCGAGCAGCACGGGGCTCACCACGATTGAATTTTACTCCATCACTGCCGATCCAGCAGGTGATGTCTATGCAGGTGGACGTTATGGTGAAGTGTTCCGCAGTACTGACAGCGGTCTGTCCTGGACGAGACAAAACGAGGGGCACAACGTGTTGAGCCTTCGCGCGCTAACTTATGCGAGCACCGGGACGCTGTTCGCAGCCGGGCGAGACGGAGTGCTCTCCAGCACTGACAAGGGTGTATCCTGGAGTGTTCTGGACAACGGAATTGCCGAAGTACAGGCAAATATTGTAAGAGAATCCCCTGCAGGCATCGTGTACGCCGGGATGGAAGGAAGCGGCGCCTATCTGTCCACCGACGATGGTGCGTCATGGCAGGCGCTGCATCAGGATCTGGCGACAGCGCGTGTAAAGGATGTTGCCGTGCACGGCAACAAGCTTTACCTGGCAGCTTCCGGTGAAGCCGTTTTCGGGAGTCACGACAACGGCGCGACATGGCAGAGCTACAGTCGGGGTGGGGTCAGTTCCTGGGTAGACATTCTTGAATTCACCGAAGATGGAGCGCTGTTCGCCGGCCACGCCTATGCGGTGTCTCTGCTGAATCCCATGAGTGAAGAATGGATCGCTCTCGCACCCGGTTTCCATTATGTCAAGACACTGACAGTGCTCGATGATGGACACCTCTACGTTGGTTCCCTCGCCGATGGCCTGTACCGCACGACAGAAATGCTGTCCACACAGCTGCCGGCTGCACCGATATTGATTTCGCCGGTAAACAACGCAGAAAACACAGGTACCGAACCAACGTTCACGTGGACAGAGCAGTCCGATGCGATCTACTACCACATCCAGATATCGCGTGACGCCATGCATCAGGACGTTGTCTGGGAGGTCTCATTTCCTGCCGCGGCGAGCATCACTATCGATCCGAACCAGCTCGAAACAAATGCCGAGTATCACTGGCGCCTTGCGGCCGGCAACGGCGCGGGACATGGTCCCTGGTCCGAGACCTGGAGTTTCCAGACGGGAATGTCCACCGGTGTGAATAGCAGTTCCTCCCCTGACGAAAACACCTTCACCCTCACAAGCAGCCCGAATCCCTTCACGTCCTCGACGCAGCTTCTCGCAACCCTGCCGCAGCGCGGACACGTACGTCTGCACATCATCGACATGCTGGGCAGGACGGTAGCGCAACTGACCGATGGTACGCTCGAGAGTGGGGCGCATCAGTTCACATTTTCAGCAGTTTCGCTCCCCGCCGGGTATTACACCGCCGTACTGGAATCAGGTGGTCGCATCACGGCGCACCGGATGCTGCTTGTGCGGTAAATTGGAGTACATATCAGGCGCTCCACAGCATACTCGACCTCGATGGTCTGTGCTGAATGATGGTCTGGCACACGATAAAGCCGCCTGACGGCTGTCGAAACCAGCTTGCCCGCCTTCGTCCGCCTGCGGCGATCTGCGGCGTGGCGCAACGAGAAAAACCGCCCACGGGCGGTTTTTCTCGTTGCGGAGGGTGTGGGACTCGAACCCACATGTCCTCTCGGACGGCAGTTTTCAAGACTGCTGCACTACCAATTATGCGAACCCTCCTGGGGTTTCAATCTTTAAAGTTACGCTATATGGAAAGAAAATGAAAACGGACCCATCCCCCTGACCCCCTTCCCTTTTCAAGGGAGGGGGTCAGGGGGATGGGTTCAGCATCCTACTGGCTGCTCACCGAAACTGCAGATGCATACAGGTACATCTGGCCGATCTGTGTGATGGTGACCAGGCAAACCTCACCCGGCTGCAATACTGATATCCTACGCCCTTCCCAGAACATCCGACGGTTCCAGGTAAGCGTTGCCTCAGACTCACTTTCATTGTGCAGCGCAAGCGTGGAAGTCATCCCGCCGCGTCCTCGGAGCCGCGTATCCGGCTCCACGTTGATGCTGAGCTGCGATTCGCGCAGATGCCAGCGGTGAAAATGCCCCATTCCAAGCGCCACGGTCGCCCGGGCTCCGACCGATGACGTATCGATATCGTTGAGGATGCGCAATCCCACCTCCATTCCACGCTCAACGCGCGTCCGCATCTCGGATACGGAGAACAGCACCCCCTGGCCCGAACCCGCGTCGTGATCCGGATCGCACACCTCGAAACTTTCAACGCTCACCGACCACGACTGCCCCCTGCCGTTGCCGCGATTGATTTTGGTGGACTGTATCCGACGCTGCCCTAATGAAGAAGCATCACGGACGTCGAGATTCGTCTCAAAATATTTGCGCTTGCCGATCTGGTAGTTGAACTCGAAGTTTCTCCAGAATCCCGGCATGTCCGGTCGCAGCGCTCCCAGCGGGTTCCACCCGATGTACATGACTTCGTTGCTGCTCCCGTCCTCATTTTCACGCGGATAATCGGCACCCATGATCGCGAAGCGCCCCCCGGGCTGCGGACTCTCCCCCGCCGGAGTACCGGGTTTCACACTGAAGGTCAGCGGCGCCCAGCGCTTTCCGACCGCTGTCGCGGAATCCACGGGATGAAAATGCTGCGGCTGCGTCACGATCGCCACCTCGCCGGTCGATCCGGGTGACGAAATCGAGGCGCCGCTCTCCTGTGCGATCGATGTATGCGTGACGAGAATGGATACGGTGATGAAAGCGAGTCCGAACAATATTCGCGACATGGGACCAATCGTTACTGTGAGACAAACAGCACAAGCACATAGAGAAAATCTAAAAAAAAACCGCTCCGGCGGAAACCGGAGCGGCGTGTATGGTCAAGATCAATGGTTGACTCACTTGCTAATCTGATACACGATCTTGCGTACCGTATCGAACTGCAGGTACGGGTACAACTCGCGAATCTTGTCAATCGCATCGCCGGCGCTCATTTCTTTCCTCATGTTTCGGAACATGCGGCGGATCTTGTAATCGCGGATGGCTTTCTCGCTGAACAGATTGTGCTTGTTCAGCTCGAAATAGACATCGTCGTCGATCAGGTCCTGCAGCGGGTTTTCGCCGGTGATCAGTTCGTTCTGCATAGTGCCTCCTATAGAGATGTGGATGAACGAAGTAATTGTTTTTGAAGCACTAACAACAGCTTTCGATACTATTGCTCCTTGTTCGTCCGTACTGATAATAAGACACACGTCCGGGTAAAAGGTTACATACGGGTGACCGCATGCATTTTGGACTCATTCTTATAAACGAAGAATAGAGGCGAAATGTTTCAGGATTCGGCTCTAAAAGTAAAGGTGGGGTCGATAGAAGGGCTCTTTTGTCAGGTAACTGACATTAATGTATGCGTTGGAAGATAGGAATGCAAGGAAATCAGACGGGTTCCGAATTTATGACCTTCATCACCTCGCCGGTGGATGCGTATCCGGCCGAAGCGGTCCACGCTTCTACCGTTTCCGGCATGCCGCGGGTAAGGAAGCGTCCGTCCGATAAAATCGAACTGGTTTCCTCGAAAACACCACCCCACCCCGGGAAATCATGCGCATCAAAGCTGGTATTGTGGAACAGGAGCACAGCCGTTCCGCTCACTCCGGCAGCGATATCCAACAGCTCGGCGATTCGCCCCAGCGCCTCGCCGGGTGCCAACCCGCGATACTGGGCCAGCGTTCCATCCATCACCAGCAACGGCAGTTCCCATATCGGCAAGACTTCTTTTCGCTCGAGATCGAACGGCAGGAACGGGTGCGCACTGCCGTTGCGCCATCCCTCCTGTTCAGCGAATCCGAGTGTTGAATCCACCGTGAATCCTGCGTCGGACTGATTTCGCAAGGTCTCCGGGTACCTGAATCGCAGGTAATGCTGCCGCACGCTCTGCAGATCAATTCCCGCGGCGCGCTGCAGACGCGTTTTCTCCCGCTCGAGCATGGCGCGGTCGCGGTGCGCATGAAAACTCGGGTGCAGTCCGATGTCGTGACCGCTCTCTCGGAGGGTGTCCAGCAGCCAGCGCGCACGCGTGGATTCCAGCGAATACGTCACATCGCGTTTGTCCGTACCACCGGCCTTGAACAGCCACGTCGCTTCGATGTCTCGTTCCCGCTCGGTCTCGAGCATGTTCACGACCGAACGCACATACGGATCGCGCTCACGCTTCCAGTACGCGAGATACTCCCGCAGCCGCTGCGCGCGGTCCCCGGCGGATACATGCCGGCGGTTGAACAGGAAATTTTTTATCACCTCACGAAAAATCAGACCGGGGGTAAACTTGGACAGGTAATCGATATCGTGCGTCATCACTGCTGCCGCGCGGCGATCTCCGTAACGCGCATCATCCGGAAGCGCGATGCCCTGCGAGGCGAGTCCCGCTCGCACTACCGCGGCAAATTCGGCCAACACCGGACGCGCCTGCTCGCCCCGGGCTCCCAGCAGCGAGGCCGCGGATGTGAAACGATCGAATTGATCTCGTTCCTCGGACGTCCATTCCTCATGCAGGGAAAAGAAGAAAAACGCCGCGGCGACCAGGTCCGACGGACAGGGATACTCAACAGCTACGGGAAAAAGGGAAAGGAAGGGCCGGCCCCAGGCTTCCGCATCCTGCGGACGCAGAACAGCGGCCTGCTTCTCGAGCAAGGCTGCCTGTGCGGTGGGATCGGCGGGAAGCCAGAATGCACCATCGACGGGGGTACTGCCGTAATGCACTTCCGCGCCGTCGCGGACAAAGCGCACACGGACGCCGAGGACAAGGAAGAGCTGCGTCAGCGCATAACGGGCGGGAAGCCTGAAGGCCCCGTCGCAGTCAGTGGATATGCGCATCTCCCGCATGTCGCCGTCCTCGGTGGATGAATGTCGGTCAGGCTCAGCTGTCTCCCCAGGCAAGGACCTCCACTCGCACCTTTGCCAGACCGTCGTGAATCATATCGAGTTCCTCTGCCGCAGCGCGGCTCAGGTCGATAATGCGTGAACGGATATGAGGTCCGCGGTCGTTGATGCGTACGATCACCGAACTGCCGTTGTCCAGTGAAGTGACGCGCACATAGGTCCCGAAGGGATACTTGAGATGGGCGGCCGTGAGCTCGCGCTTGTTGTAGCGCTCACCGTTGGCGGTCAGCCGGCCGTGAAATTTGTTGTGATAATACGACGCGATACCCTCGTTGACTTCAAGCACGTCATGCTGAGGGTAACTGTGGAGGTCATGCCAGTCCGTGGTGTCGCGTGTCGAAGAACAGGCGGAGACCAGGACTGCAAGCAGGACCACAGGCAGAAATCTGTATCTCTTGTGAAACTCCATTCATGGCACGCTCGCTGTGAAACAAAATCCGTAAAGACGCAATCGTTGTCGTCGTAGGCCGCACAGTACGTTTACAGGTACTGCGACAGTCCTTTTTTGCGAAAATGGTCAACCACGTCCTTGACGTCCTGCGATCTGCCCTTGCGGCAGACGAGGACGGCGTCGTCGGTATCGATGATGATCAGATCCTCCACCCCGATCGCGGCGACATAGCGATCGCCCGAGGCGGAGACGTGGCAGTTTTTGACATCGCGGAGAAACGTGTTGTCTCCGGAGGCGTTTCCGTCGTCGTTCTTCGGAAAAATCCTCGCCACTTCGTCCCAGCTGCCGAGGTCGTTCCAGCCGAAATCCGCGGGAATCACGTATCGATCGTCCGCTTTCTCCATCACACCGTAGTCGATGGAAATGGGGCGCATCTCTCCGTAGGCCCGCTCAAGTGCATCATCGAATTTCTCGGTATCGATATGCTCTCCCAGCCGACCCAGTTCGTCTGCCAGTTCGGGCAGGTGCTCCGCGATTCCGTTGAGAATCGTCGAGACTCGCCAGATGAACATGCCGCTGTTCCACGCGAAATCACCGCTTTCGAGAAAGCGCTGCGCGGTTTCCAGGTTCGGCTTCTCGGCAAAAGTGACCACCTTGTACGCGTTTTCCTTTTCGTAGCTGCGATGCTCGTCATTCTTGTGAAATTGAATGTAGCCGTAGCCGGTTTCAGGACGCGTCGGCGTGACGCCCACGGTCACAAATCCGCGCGACTCGGTGGCCACGCTGATCGCATTCTGCAATGTCTCCTGGAACGCCGCGATATCGTGCACCAGGTGGTCTGCGGGCAGGACGACCATGACGGCGTCTCCCACGCGCTTGCGAAGCACCTCGGCTCCGAGTCCGATGGCCGGAGCGGTGTTGCGGCCGAATGGCTCGATGATGATGTTTTCGGCAGGAATCTGCGGCAGCTGCCGGCGTACTTCTTCAGCCTGATGCGCGTTGGTGATGATCAGGATGCGATCACGCGGCACGATCGGATCCAGCCGGTACACCGTGTTCTGGATCATCGTGCCCTTGCCGATGATTTCGAGGAGCTGTTTCGGTGAATGCTCCCGGCTCCTGGGCCAGAAACGTGCGCCGACTCCGCCGGCGATAATAAGTGCGTACGCGTCCATGTGTCGTTGTCTCGTCAGCTAAACGCCGCATCAGTGCGGCGTGTTCATAGAAAACCCGTCCCGCGGGGCGGGACGGGATATCATCTCGAAAAACTATTTATACGCGCTCCACCGCCTTGATGCGGTTCACTGCCCGCATCAGTGCGATTCGTGCACGGTCTTGATCGATACCTTCTTCACGGTTCTTGAGACGCTCTTCGGCACGCTGCTGTGCGCTGCGGGCACGCTCGAGGTTGATGTTGGTCGCAAGTTCCGCGGTATCCGCGATGATGCGCATCGAGTTGTGGAACATCTGTGAAATCCCGCCGCTCACGGCGTAGGTATGCTCCTTGCCCTCGGCGTCCACCACCTTCATCAGTCCGATCTCCAGCGAAGAAAGAAACGGAGCGTGGTTGTGCAGGACCTGGAAGCGGCCCTGTTTGCCCGGACAGGTCACCGACTCGACGTCTGCGTCGAACTTGACTCCCTGCGGAGTAACGATTTCTAATTTGAAATGATTGGCCATAAGGATTTCCTGCTCAGGCTTCCTGCATCTTTTTGGCGCGCTCGAAGGCCTCGTCGATGGTGCCGACATACATGAAGGCGTTCTCCGGAAGCTCGTCGCACTCGCCCTTGATGATCATTTCGAAGCCCTCGATGGTGTCTTCGATCTTCACATACTTGCCCTTCGCGCCGGTGAACTGCTCGGCGACGAAGAACGGCTGTGAAAGGAAACGCTGGATACGACGCGCGCGGTGCACGGTCAGCTTGTCTTCGTCGGAAAGCTCATCGATACCGAGAATGTTGATCAGATCCTGGAGGTCCTTGTACGACTGCAGGATGCGCTTCACGTTCTGGGCCACGTCGTAGTGACGCTGTCCGATGACGTTCGGATCGAGGATGCGGGAGGTGGAATCCAGCGGATCCACGGCCGGATAAATACCCAGCTCGGAGATCTGACGGCTGAGCACGGTCGTCGCGTCGAGGTGAGCAAACGTCGTTGCAGGTGCGGGATCCGTAAGATCATCAGCCGGAACGTACACGGCCTGGACCGAGGTGATCGAACCCTTCTTGGTCGAGGTAATACGCTCCTGCAGTTCGCCCATTTCCGTTGCCAGAGTCGGCTGGTAGCCCACGGCCGATGGCATGCGTCCGAGCAGCGCCGACACTTCGGAACCCGCCTGCGTGAAGCGGTAAATATTGTCGATGAACAGCAGCACGTCTTTTCCTTCCACATCGCGGAAGTACTCGGCCATGGTCAGTGCCGTCAGCGCCACGCGCTGGCGTGCACCGGGGGGCTCGTTCATCTGTCCGAACACCAGCGTGGTCTTGTCGATGACGCCGGATTCGGTCATTTCCAGGTACAGGTCATTTCCCTCGCGGGTGCGTTCACCCACACCACCAAACACGGAATACCCACCGTGATGCATGGCGATGTTGTTGATCAGCTCCTGGATGATGACGGTCTTGCCCACGCCTGCGCCGCCGAAGAGGCCGGTCTTGCCGCCCTTCGTATAGGGCTCGAGCAGGTCAATCACCTTGATGCCGGTTTCGAACATTTCCTTCTTCGTCGAAAGATCCTCGAAATCAGGTGCATGGCGGTGAATCGGGAAATGCGTGTCCGATTCCAGCGCTCCCTTTCCGTCAATGGCTTCGCCGGTCACGTTGATCAGCCGGCCCAGCGTGCTGGGACCCACAGGCACGGTAATCTGTGCTCCCGTATCAACTGCTTCCATCCCGCGTACGAGACCGTCGGTGGAGTCCATCGCGACGCAGCGGACCTGGTCTTCACCAAGATGCTGCTGCACCTCGATAATGAGGGTGTTTTCATGCCCGTCGCTATCCTTGCGCTCGATCGTGATCGCGTTATAAATGGCCGGAAGCGCGCCTTCCGAGAAATCCACGTCGACGACCGGTCCGATGACCTGTACGATAGTGCCCTTGTTCATTCCGTGTTCTTTATTTGGTGATAGATGGAATTTCTGAAATAGACGGTAAGATAGCAGGATGACAAGAAATTTCCAACCGGCGTCAAAACCGTCGATTTCGTTGAAATATCATAACAATCGAAGGATGTAATAGGTTCAACGTACAGAAGTTACGCCTACTGATCGGGAACCAGAAGGGTGGCCGAGCGGGGCGGCAGGACAAATGACACGGCATCACGTCGTGTATAGAAGGAAATATCATGAAAGGGATCATGCAGGCGGATGCCCTCCGGCAGACCGAGGTAGGACAGTACGCACTGCTGGGGCTTATCCCCCGCGTTCACCGCGACATACACTTTTTCCGCTCCCGCGGCGCGGACGAAGGCGTACAGACCGGCCACATCGTCGAGGAGCAGCGTCTGCATCGTGCCTGAACGCAGGGCGGTGTACTTCCCACGCAATGCGATAAGCTCTTTATAGTAGGAATGCAGCGCGGAATCAAAGACCACGGGATGAACCGCATCGTCGCCGGTGACCTCGAAAACGGATTCACCCTCATACTCGAGTTCGGGCCAGAGCATGGGCTTGCGGTTGTCCGGATCATCGCCGCCCCACATCCCGGCCTCGTCTCCGTAGTACAGGACCGGCGCGCCGGGCAGCGTAAACTGCAGAAGGAGTAGCATACTCCGCAGATCCTCGGCCGTGGCGTCGGGCGGACCCACGTCATACTGCGGATTCACCGCCAGGCTGTTCCGCAGGTCGTAGGGCAGGGTGTCGTTGACACACATCGAGGCGATGCGATCGGTTTCATGGAAGCCGGGCATGGTAAAAAGCATGTCCGAACCCGACAGTGTCGTGCGACTGCGCTGCTTCATCATCTGGGCGTCAAACGCCGTACTGGTAAAGCGTCGGCTGAGAAGGAATTCGTGGATCGAACGCCCGATTTCCCGCGGACGGTCCAGGTCAAACGGCGCAGCCGATTTCCCCCAGCCATCTCCCAGGTTGACCAGCAGCGCCTTCGGGTTGATACTGCGGCAGTGCGCTGCCCATGCTTCCCAGAACGGCAGCGGAAGTTCCTGTCCCAGGTCGATGCACCACCCGTCGACTCCGTCCGAGAGGTCGCCGTCGCCGTTGGGATCCATCCAGCGGGCGGTTGAGGCAAACACATAGTCCCGCGGTCCCTTCACGAGGCCCAGAGTATCCTGCCGCAGCTTCGGGAAGGCGTCGATTCCCCACATCCGCTCGTAATCGAACTCCGAATCGTACGGCGTTTCAGGTTTGTCCCACTGCCGGACGGTAAACCAGCTGCCGAATTGCGAGTTTTCCTGGCGTTCGAGCAGGTTCTCGAAAGCCCAGAAATGCGCGCTGACGTGCGCGAACTGCGCCATGAGCAGCACACGCATGCCCCGCCGATGGATCTCCTCCACCAGTTCCGCGAATGCCCGGTCGGCGGATGTCATGTACCAGGTACGACTGTCTTCCGGCTTCTCACGGTTGAGGAACGTGGTATCCACAGTCAGCAGCGGGCCGAAATGACGGTCTGCGTGATGCAGCGACCGCATATCGAATTTATGCGCGGACCCTGCTTCGAAGATGGGCGTCAGGATGAGGCCCTCCACTCCGAGATCGGACAGATAATCCAATCGCTCCATCAGACCTGCGAAATCGCCTCCGTACTGCCGAAGGAAGGCACCGGGGTAAAACCGCTCCTGGAGCATCCGTTCCTTGACCGTGCTGGCGTACCAGTTCGATGTCCACTGCGATACCTCCCAGGGAACGTTCTCATCGCCGAACACCCACTGTGCATCCGGATCGTTGTCCGTGTTGCCGTTCCAGTACCGGTCAGGCATGACCAGGTACCAGATCAGTCCCCGGGCCCACTCGGGCGGATCGCCCTGCTGGGCCATCACTGCGGGAGCGAGCATTCCGATGGCAGCCGTGAACAGGATCATCGAGACGATATGTGAACGCATCAACATGGCCGTGCAAAATACACAACTCGAAAGCACCGCAAAAACGCCCGATCCGGCCCGGAATAAAAACCTTTCAGATCTGTAATGTTTATTTAAGCCCGTGTTAAGGTTGCCCCCCTAATTTGCCTCGTGAGATAAGAGCTATCTCCTTCACATTCTAGACTTACCGAGCACTCCAGGAGGATCTATGTTCCAGGCAACACATAGAGCACAACTGCACATCGCCCGTCTTTTTCTCGCGATACTTTTCCCCGTCCTGCTCATCGGATGCAGTGAACAGGGTGTCGAACCGCTTCTCCCCGACAACACGCAGCAGAGTACGACTCTCGCGAAAGGGCATGTCGGACTCGAACGCGCCATGGAAGTGCAGGACCGTCACACCGAGCGCTTCCTCGAGCAGCGCGGTGTCGTGGGAACGGGCACGGGACTGACCGAAGAAGGCCTGCCCGCCGTCATCATCTTTACAGAAAAACATATACCTGACGGACAGCTGCCGGCTGAACTCGAGGGTATCCCTGTCATTCAATATGTCAGTGGGAAAATGACTCCGACGTCCGCGGCATACGCTGCCAAGGGCAAACCGACTGGATCAAAGCAATCGACGTCAACGACCGTTCCTTCCCCGGCCTCGCAGTTCTCTCGCCCGGTCCCTATCGGTGTGTCGACAAGCAATTGGAATGAATGCAGCGCGGGCACAATCGGTGTGCGCGTGCGCAGCGGAGAAAACTATTACGTGCTCTCCTGCAACCATGTGTTTGCACGCTGCAACCTGGCAAGCATCGGTGAGAAAATCCTGCAGCCCGGTCGCTCCGATCAGAGCTGCTCGCAGTCCGCAAGCAACGAAATCGGCCAGGTGGTTGATTTTCAGCCGCTCGCACCCGGCTTCAACAACTCCAACATCATGGATGCCGCTCTCGTGAGCACGACCCCGGCGCTTATATCCAACACCACTCCGCAGGACGGCTACGGCGTTCCGTCTTCCACGACCGCGACGGCCTACATCGGCATGGAAGTCCAGAAATACGGCCGCACGACCGGGCTCACGAAGGGAAAGGTATACGCGGTAAATACCACTGTCGTCTTGAATTACGGGATAGGACCGATGCGCTTCACAAACCAGATCGTGGTCGAACCCGTCAGAAAGAAAGCCGTATTCGTCGACGGCGGTGACTCCGGGTCGCTGCTCGTGACCGATGATGCGAACGCGAATCCGGTCGGGATTATCTATGGAAAATCGAGCAGCTTTGCCTGCGTCGCACCGATCGATCCGATCCTGACCCGCTTCAACGTACAGATTGACGGAAAATAGATTTACCGGGTTATCAGCTGATACGGCAGAGAAGGCCCTTCAGGTACCAGGATTCCGGAATATGCAGTGCCACGGGATGATCGGGCGCCTGGGAAAGTGAGGCCAGCACATGTGCTTCGCGTCCCGCATCGAGCGCAGCTCCCGCGACAATTTTCCGGAACAGCGGTTCGGTGATGTGACCGCTGCAGGAAAACGTGAAGAGCAGCCCCCCCGGACGCAGCAGTTTCATCGCGAGCAGATTGATGTCCTTGTATCCCCTCGAAGCGCGGTCTACCTGTGACGCAGACGCGGCAAACTTCGGCGGATCGAGGACGATGACGTCGAATTCCTTCCTGCTGTCGCGGCAGGAGCGCAGGAAGTGAAAGACATCCGCCTCCACCTGCTCATAACGTCCGTCATCGAATCCATTCAGAGACACATTCTCCACGGCAATGCGCAGGGCCTCTGCGGACACGTCGACGTCGGTAACTTGGGACGCACCGCCGGCCAGGGCCTGCATGGCGAAGCCCCCGGTATAGGAAAAACAGTTCAACACATCCGCCCCCTCACAGGCCGTGCCTAGCATGATGCGATTGTCACGCTGATCGAGATAGAAACCCGTCTTGTGACCGCCTGCACAATCGACGTTGAAGCGCAGACCGTCTTCGAGCACCTCGATACGTTCGGGGAGTTCGTCGCCGGAAAGCAGGCCCTGCCGTTCGGGAAGCCCCTCCTTGCTGCGTGAATCGCCTTCCGATCGTTCATAGATGCGCAGTCCAGCAAAGATGCTTTCCAGTTCTGCAACGATGACGTCCTTCCATGCTTCCGCTCCCGCCGAGAGGAACTGGCAGACGAGCGTATCTGCATAGCGGTCGACGATGAGACCGGGAATTCCGTCCGCCTCCGACGAGATCACGCGCCAGGCATTGGTGTCGTCTCCCGGAAACAGCCGTTCGCGCAGTGCGATGGCGTTATGGATTCGACGGGAAAAGAATTCGCGGTCAATCCGCTCGGCGGGATCGAAAGACCACATCCGCAGGCGGATCTGAGATTCCGGCGACCAGGCCGCGCGTCCGAGAGGTTGGCCGTCTGACGTCCGCACGAGCACGGTGTCGCCGCTCGCGGGTTCTCCCTGCACCGTGGCAACCGCACCGGAGAACATCCACGGATGCCGTTTAAGAGCAGACTTGTGCCGGCCTGCTTTCAGCGTAACGATGACTTCAGCAGACATGCTAGGCTTTCTCCCCTCCATCTTCTCCCCTGAAGCGAAATGCCCAGGTGAGCGGACGCGCGTCGAACAGATGGTACAGATCGTCACCGCTGAAAGTGCTCAGATGCGGTTCGCCCGAGAGCGCGCTGGTGACGAGACACAGCGCGAAACTGTCATCCTCTTCGGCTCGCGCATATTCGATTTCTGTCAGCAGAAATTCCAGCGACTCGTGCACGGTTCCGCGCACGACGACGTGCAGATGATCGTTCTCCATCGCGCAGTGGAGGTCGAATCCTTCGCCGATATCATGCACCGGCATCACCGTCCACCCCTTCTCCTCAAACGCGCGCGTTACGAATTCCCGCGCAGCGGTCTGCGCGCGTGAATTCACTTCATGGTCGGCGAACGAGAGGGCGATCGCGGCAAGGTCTTCATCACCGATTTCGTCTTCCTCGAACTCGTCGTCCACATCGCCGCCGCCTTCGGGCGGATGTTCGTGGAACGGTTGTTCGATCGCTTCGTCCAGGATGGCGGCTGAAGCGGCGGTCAGTTCGCGCACGTGCTCCAGTGCCGCGGTATCGATGGCGTCGTCGCCGGCAAACTTGAGCGGCTTGGCGGTGCCGTCTTCATGGACCACGCGCAGGTCGCCGACTTCCTCCCAGCGGAGCTGCCGCGTAAAAAACTGTTCGGTAGCCGTACCCAGGGCGGCGATGACATATTCCTCGGCTTTCTCCACACCGTCGCCCAGCAAGACTTTCGCTTCCTCGAATGACTGCAGCAGGCTGCCGACGATCATGCGACCGACGAGGAGAAACTGTCCGTCATACGCGCTGATGATATAGATCACATCGCCGGTTTCCACGCCGGCCTCCCGGAAGCCCGCACCGGCGGTGAACTCGAGGTCTTCCCCGCTGAAGCCCGCCTGGTAATGGGCATCGCATAGTTCATCCGACCAGAAATGCATGAAATAGCGCGACATGAGCAACATCTCCTTCGATAACATTAGGGTTGCGGTAAATGCAGGTACCCGCAAGCGAACAGGCAATATACGCAAGTCGACGATAAGGGGTATTGCCTTTGATCGCGCGGTTACCTATCATCCGGTTACGAAACCCGACAGAACGTATTTGCATGAGGCTGACACGCTGCGCAGAGCAGGCGTGGCGAAGGCGTATTCGCACTGAATCAATACTGAGGCACTCACGTCACTCGTCATAGAATTGAGGAGGATCCCATGCCACTGCAACGACTGAAGGAATATCTCAACAGGGAAGGCGTCAAGTATGTGAGCATCATCCACTCCCCCGCCTTCACCGCGCAGGAAGTGGCGGCATCGGCCCACATTCCTGGAAAAAACATCGCGAAAACCGTCATGGTGAGCATCGACGGCACCATGGCCATGGCCGTCATCCCGGCATCGTATGCCGTAGATTTTGACCTGCTGCAGGGCGCACTGGGTGCGAAGAACGTGAAACTCGCGCATGAATCGGATTTCAAGGATCGTTTCCCGGACTGCGAACTCGGAGCCATGCCGCCCTTCGGCAACCTCTACAACATGGAAGTCTTAGTTGCGCGCAGCCTCGCCGAAGATGAAGACATCGCGTTCAACGCCTGCTCACATCACGAACTCATCAAGATCGCCTACAAGGATTTTGAGCGCATCGTCGAGCCCAAGGTCTTCACCTTTTCGGTGCATGGCTGAGGCGGCTGAACGTCGCGTCCGTATGAAGAATGGGGAACGTGCCGTATCTTTCCGGTATCGATCAGTAACCGGAGATGTTGATGCGCCGTTCCCTGTTATTATTTCTGCTTTTCGCCTTCCTTCCCCTCGCCTCCTGTGACGACGACGACAGCGGCACCGATCCGGTACAGACGTTCTCACTCCTGATCACGAACAAAACGCCCAACGACTATCATCTCTACCAGTCGCCCAGCGATGCGGGCAGCGGTTTCGCCAAGACCGGTTTCGTGCTGTCGAACGTGAACTACCGCGTCAATCCCCTTACCGCAGGCGTGACGTATACGTTTCGCCTGGTAACGGACGGCAAGACCGTAGACGACTTCGACTACGAAAAGGAAGTCAGTTCCGACGGCGACGAGCAGACCTGGGTGGTGTACTAAGCCATGATCGCCTATCTCACAGCCATTGCCATGATTCCGATCACGCTGATCATTTCAGCCATTGTCATGACCGTGATCCGGAAAATCTTCAACCTCACCGCCCGCCCCTCCAACCTTCGCCTGTTCGGCATACTCTTCGGCGTGCTCTTCTTCATACTCGGACTTCTCGCCGTCAACGGCGTACTCGAGCTTCTCGACGAGAAATTCGAACCGTTTCACAATATCATCATCGGAGCCGCGAGTTTCATCGGCGGCTGGTTCGGCGCACGATCGGCGTTAGAAAAAGCGAACGAAGAGAAGACGTAGCGAGCGCGTCATCGACTGTTGCATGTTCTCGTCAGTCTGCCTTCTGATTTGTCCGTCGCTGAAGCGGCGCAAAAGCTGAAGTCCAACACCTCGCGAATGCTGAACGCGACAGGTCGATTCACACCACGCTTCGAGTGGAAAAAAAGCTACGGCGCATTCAGCATCAGTCCTTCCCACAAGCCCGTCCTCATCCGATACATCCAGCGCCAGAAACAGCATCATCAGAAAACCACGGCAGACGACGAATTCAAGCGCCTGCTCAAGACATACGATCTAAACAAATGAGTCCCCTCCGGAGGAGGGGACGACACAGCCGTCCCCGCGACGTAAGTCGCGGGATTGAGCCACACCTGCAATACTCAGTCAACAACCACGAGTTGTGCAGCGCCACATGACGATCGTACGATATACGCACCAGCACGCACATCTCTCACAACAATCGAAAACACATGTTTACCTGCTGTTCTCTCTCCGTAGTCGACCGTCTTCACGACCCGGCCAAGCATGTCGATGACTTCGATGCTGACGTCGCGGTGTTCGCGCAGAGACAGTTCGACTGACAGCACGTCACGCACCGGATTGGGGTAGACGCTCAGCTCCGGGCGTTCAGGTACGGGAGTGTCACCGACGTCCATCGGTGAGAAGAGCATGTCGTACACCCAAACGCCTTTGCTGGTACCCATGAACAGTCCGAAGCGCGGCAGTCGGCTCATGGGCAAGGTGTCCATCAACGCGACCGTCATGCAGTTGATGTATCGCGGGTGCTTTCCCCAACCTGCTTCGATACGTTTCCAACTGTCACCGAAATCACTGCTGCGGTACAGCTCGAAATCATCGCTTCCCGCGACATACACCACTGCCGGATCCAGCGGGTCCGTTTCGATGGCCACAACTCTGCCGCGGGCTTCCAGCACTTCCTCCCATTGCTTCCCCCCGTCATAGCTTCGGAGTACCGACCAGTCTGCAGCGACCCAGGCAGTGTCAGGGTGCTGATTACAAACCGCGACCGCGTCACAACGTGCGTACCCGGGAAGGGGAAACGTCTCCCAGCTGAGCCCCTTGTCACGGGAACGGAATACGGCTGCCGTATCGTTGATTCCACCACGAGGCAGGTGTCCGGCACCCCAGATATCGTTCCCGAACCAGTGCGGCGTCACATCCATATCGCGAACGATCGCGGGAGCATGCTCCACCGGCTGCCAGTAGCTGCCGCCCGGATAGCCGGAATACAGCCCGGAATCCGCCCAGGCGATGACCGGCTGCGGGGGCGTATGACCGGAAAAGTAGAACGACGCCAGTGAAGTCACCCGTACGATACGGTCCTCCCGGGCAAGACCGCTATCCGCACGTTCCCACTCCACTGTGGGTGGTGTGACAGGATTGAACTCGCGCCGGATAAGAACGGGACTTTTTGGATCGCTGTCCCAACTCCATGCAGGAGCGGCAAGCAGGAAGATCCCATCCATCGGACCATACCCCCAGTGCTGCACCTCGAGGTCGTAGAAATTCGGAGGCGGATCATAGGGCGGACCGATGAAGGTCCATTCGTCACCATCATCCCAGGTAAATCCCTGGAACACGCCGAATCTCAGCGCCGCGGCGAAGAGTAAGTTCGCCGTGCCGGGATACCACCCCTGCTCGGAATCACCCTGCTCCGCCGCCAGCTGCATGATGGATTTGTCCTGGAGTCCTACTGGCTCCACCTGCGCCCTGAGCGCAGTCGGCAAAAGCCCGGCCACCAGGACAACTGCGACCACGCAGCCGCATTTCATCAATACTTGATGTCGCTTGCCCATTCCTCCTCCGTGATTTTATGGTGCATTGTACTTTACGAATGCTATTAGCGAAGTGCAATATGCTTTATGCTTTATGCTTTATGCTTTATGCATACGGCATACAGCATACGGCATACAGCTATCACATCGTCCCTTTAAAGTCCAGATTCAGTTTCGTCTGGAACGTCTCGATCTGCGACATGAGTCGGCGGAGCATGACTTTCTCCGCGTCGGTGAGTTCGTCCATGGCGATATCGTTGTTCGCTTCACGGCCGGCTGCGATGGCGGCGGACTGATGCTGGAAACGCAGCTGCATGAGATACGAGTACGCCTGCAGGATATCCCGGTGGCCCGAAGTAGAAAATATCTGCTGTTCCTGCAGACGGGCAAGGCGGTCCACCGTGTTGCTTTCACGCACGCGGTGCTTGAGCGCGTAAATACGCGTGATGTCGATCACCGGCAGCATCGCCCATTTTCCATCGATGCTGTCGGCGGATTTCAGCTGCCTCGTGGGCGGCTTCACGCGCAGTGCGTTCTGTGAAAGGTGGAGGAAAAAAGATGTATTTCCCGACAGCGCTTTGTACACATGGTCACGCAGCTGTTCGGCCAGCGTTTCGTCACCATACACACAGCGGAAATCAAAGAAGATGCTTACGTCCAGCAGATCCTGGGGCTGGGCGGCGCCGACCCAGCCGGTGAAATACCGCTTCCAGTCAGACAACGGACGACACCACTTTTCGTTCTTCGCCATGATGTCGCCCTTGCAGTGCGTGTACCCCATGGTGTGCAGCGCATCGCAGACGCGTTCGCCAAGCAGAAGAAAGTACTTCTGCACCTGTTCACCCTGACCACCGGTATCGTCGTCGTAAAGAATGGCGTTGTCCTGATCAGTGACCAGCGACGGTTCCGATCGCCCCAGGCTGCCGAGGACGAGGAAGGTAAACGAGACGGGAGGCGGCCCCAGTTCTTCGATCGCCAGTGCGATCAACCTGCGCAGAACGCTTTCAGCAATCATCGTGGTGGCATGCGTAAGTGTTCGCACACTTGCCCCGCTCCCTATCAGCAGGTAGATATAGTGCATCAGACGACCGTGACACTGCCGCACCTCCGAAACGGACTCCGCGGCATGCAGTCGGTGGAGGAAGAAGATGTAACTGTGCAGCTGGGATTTCTCGATATCTCCCGCCTGCACTGTGCCGACGACCGCGCCGGTGAGGTCCTTTACCGCGAAATACTCCTGCCCCTTTTCGTGCGAGCGGGCCAGCAGATCGAATACGGAAGCGGACTGGTACAGCGAAAGCAGTGGCGCTCGCATGATTTCGTAAATGGGACGGTCCAGGCTCAGCCCGTCCACCAGCGCTCCCTGCTGCAGATCGCAGATGCTGACGAGGCCCACGAAATGGTCACCTGCATCCCGCACCAGCGCCACGTCGGTTTTCGTGCGCGACATCATCCGGGCGACGGCGGCAATTGATTCATGCATCCCACAGCGCGCGAAATCCTTGACAAACGGCCTGATCGGCTGCTCCAGGAGCAGCATGGGTGCCTGCAGTTCGGAGAGCAGCCCTTCGACATCCTCGGGATGATGCTCGGGAGCCGCACGGTGCGGCGTCATATCCTTGACGATCACCACGACACCGGTTTTTCCGATAAACGTGATCGACGACACCGTCAGCAGTACATCGATGTAGGATCCGTCCTTCTGCCGCAGCTGCGTTTCGGTGCGTTCGCTGAGAGCGCGGCGTATCTTTTCGGGATCGTAGGTATCGGCGATCTCGTCGACGACCTCGGGCAGAAACAGCTCCTGCAGCAGAATGGTGCGCGACTCTGCTTCGGTATAGCCGAGCATGCCGAGCAGCGTTTTATTGTAAAACGTCTGCCGGCCCTCCAGCACCATCAGCAATCCCTCGGTGGTGGCCTCCACCAGTGCCTGGTATTTCTCTTTCGACTCAAGCAAATCGTTTTCGGCTTCAAGGCGACGGCGTTCGCTGTGCAGGTTCTGCACCGTGATGAACACCAGCAGCAGCGCGATGACCAGTGTAATCAGGAGGGAGATCGTGATGATGTTGCCTTCGAGCTCATCGATTTCCGCCCGCACATCCTCGATGTAGATACCGGTGCCGATGATCCACTCCCACTGTACGAACGGCTTGACATACGACAGCTTCGGAACGACGCGGGTGGAGTCGTCCTTCCACTGCCAGGTGTAGTCGACGTACCCTTCGCCGCGTGCACGCACGGTGCTCACGATCTCGACGAACAGCGTTTTCCCTTCCGAATCACGGAAGTTCGTGAGGTCCTCGCCGTCAAGATCCGGGCGGAAGGGATGCACGATCATACGTGGCTGAAAATCGGTGATCCAGAAATAGTCCTTGGCCTCCTCACCGTAGCGCAGGTTGCGCACCTGTTCGACGGTCCACCGCTGTGCCTCCTCGCGCGACATGCGCCCTTCGAATTCTTCCTGATGATAGCGCTCGGCGATATGCCAGACGGAATGCGTGAGTTCACGTATCATTTCGCGCTTGCGGTCGAGCACGATCTCCTCGAAGCGCGGAATGACGATCTGGTAGAGGGCGACGATGAACAGCACCAGGGTGAGCAGCACGGGGAGCACGATTTTCAGCAGGAAACCGCGGTTGATGAACCAGTTGGATTGCGGCGTCATGACAGGTTACCCCGTGTTGTTGTATGGGCCGAGGGGAAGGACGTCCAGCTGCCGCGCCACGGTATCGAGCGTTGCCACGCCGTTCGCCCGTGCCGTGTGCGCCACGCAGGGACAGACGATCCACTGCAGTGTCGTGTCGAGTTGATAGGAGCCAAAAGAGTGGAAGCGCAGCTTGTTGCGGTCGGACAGCGCACAGCCTTCAGGATGTCCATGGCCCGACACGCTGATCACGGCGTCTTGCTCGGCCATGAAGGAGAAATGCGAGCGCAGGTGGCGTGCCTTGCGCAGCGAGTCGATACGCGAACCCGACAGGTCAGGATAATGAAAATGCGAAAACACGAATGGAATGTCATCGTACGTCCGCACGAGAAATTCCGGCAGACGTCGCAGGAAAGTCAGCGACTCGTCAGTCAAAAACGTGGGCAGTTCCGAATCCTCGTACAGCCACACCCGGTGCCGCGAGAGCCGCGCGCGCTGTTCGTACTCGAGGTCGTACCAGTTGTCGCGATACGGAAAACCAGCGTTGAACTGCGGGATACGACGGATGGCGTACAGGTCGTGATTTCCCGCGACGGCCGCGGCGCACTCATCGCGTACCATGGCGATGCAGGCATTGGCGTCGCGGTTATTGATACGCTTCTGAAAATGCAGCGTGAAGCCGACGATGTCTCCCAGGCACACCACGATATCGCAGTTTGCCCGCTCCAGTACCGTGAACGCCTGGCGCAGACTGTCGATGTCCTCATGGATGTCAGAAACGAAGCCGATTTTCATAAGCGGGAATCCGGCGTTGTGCGACACGCTGAATCCGAACGATTCGGTGTACGGCAAAGATACACGTCCCCGCCGAGGGGGACAACTTCATTCCCTCACCGCAGCACATGCATCGTGCGCGTGAGCCGCGTGGCTCCGGCATGCAGGGAGAGGAAATACAATCCCGTCGGCAGATCGCCGACCTGTACGCGCAGGGAATGACGTCCGGCAGGGAGCTGCTCGTTGGCCAGCGTGCGGACCCGACGTCCCAGCCTGTCGTGCAGCGTCAGCCGCACCGTCCCGGCCTCGGGCGTATCGAAGCTGACGATGGTGGACGGCGAACCGAACGCCGTACCGCAGGGATTCGGGTAGCTCGCGTGCAGCGCGTAATGCGTGGTCACCGGCGGAGCGCTCTGCACGCCGACCACGTACATGTCGAGGATGTACTCGTCGCGCTTGCTTATCGGGATGCGTGGTATCAGCGTGAAGGTGTCGCCGTCCTCGAAATCCACCACTGGCTCGACACGCTGCGGCCAGATCGCATAGAGTCCGCGCAGCACCGGTGCCTGCGCAATGATGGCCTCCTGGAACAATGACCGTGCCTCCTCGTGATAGTCGTCGGCAAATACGAAGAAGAACTCGCGATCGCCTGCACTGACAGGATCCCATTTGCCGTCCTGGTTTGCTCCGCCCGCGTTTTCCACGAAGCCGAGCGTAATCTGCCGCGGTGCCGTACTGTCGGAAATATCATAGGCGCGGACGTCGATTTCGTCGTAGCCGACATAGCCGTAGCTCGGACTTCCGCCCCGCAGCCACCGGTAGGCCTTCTGTCCGTTCGTCCGGTCGAACACCAGACGCACGGGAACGAGGTCATACACGCGCTGGTTGCTGCCGAAAAAGTCCTCGGCATAGATAATGTAGTCGGCATAGCCTTCAAACCATGCCCGTTCGGGTGCGCTCCAGTAGTACTCCGGCAGGAGGCCGTAGCCCAGCGGATCACCGTTTTCCTCGTACAGCAGGCTGTCTATGGCCGAACCGAGCAGCACCTTCCAGCCCTCGTGCACGGGCATATCGTGACCGAACACATCGGGTATCGGCATGCCGGTTTCCAGCAGACGGGACTGCGTTTCGTTCTCCACACGAAGGCTCTTGCTCTCGTGATCGTATCCGTCGACATGCACACGGTACAGGCTTTTGGTCAGGGCGGCCGGGTCGGCAATCATATAGTCGAGCGTTCCTGACGCACGACCCTCGACGTGTTCCAGCCTGCCGATACGCGGTGGTTCGCCGGGCGCCTCGACCATGATGCGCAACGTATCGTACCAGATACCCAGTCCCTCGGCCATGATGGCCACGGGCAGCTCGAGATGCGTTCCCGTCTGCTGCGTGGAGGGAATGTTCACGGTGATGAAACTTTCGCGGTTCGACTGCACGTACGGAACGATGCCGTCCCCTCCGGCGGCGACATTGATGGGTACGCGCTCGAACGCTTCCTCGATCAGCGGCACAGCTTCATACATCGGAAACAAATGCCAGCGGTCGATA
>PKTF01000283.1 GCA_002869275.1 Ignavibacteria bacterium
CCGAAACTATGTGTGCACCGGAGTGACCATTCCCGCGGAAGAGATGTTGCTGGACCGCGCCCAGCTGCTGTCGCTCACCGCACCGGAGATGACGGTGCTGGTCGGAGGGATGCGTACTCTGGCCGCGAATTTCGGGGACTCAAAGCACGGTATCTTCACGGATGAGCCCGGTACACTTACAAATGACTTTTTCGTCAACCTGCTCGACATGGGTACGGAATGGAAGCCCTCCGCCGGAACTGAGGGCATCTACGAAGGCTTCGACCGGTCGACAGGAAAGCTCCGGTGGACCGGCACCCGGGCAGACCTCGTCTTCGGATCAAATTCCGAACTGCGCGCGTTGTCCGAGGTCTATGCCAGCGACGACGCGAAGCAGAAATTCGTCAATGACTTCGTCGCAGCCTGGAACAAGGTGATGAATCTCGGCCGCTTCGATATCTGACGATCTCCCTCGGTCACTTGTGACCGACTGCACAATGAGATACGCCACGGGTACAACAACGGGGCTGAAGCCAGTGCTTCAGCCCCGTTTCGTATCGGGCAGCTGGCGACGATGCTACTTGAGCAGCATCATCGAGCGTGCTGCCGTCTGGCCATCAACCGTGAGAGAGTAGACGTAGCTGCCGCTGGGCAGGCCTGCCGCGTTGAAGACGGCATGGTGCGAACCTGCGGAGATTTCTTCATCCACCAGCGTTGCGACCTGCTCACCCAGAGCATTGTAAATCCTCAGGGTCACAAATGCCGGTCTGGACAGGTCGTAGCGGATGGTGGTGGAGGGATTAAACGGATTCGGATAATTCTGCGCGAGAGTGAATGTCTCAACCGCAGGCATGCCTTCCACTGAGGTCGAGCCAGCATCGTAGAAGTACAGGTTATCGACATATACCGTGTTCGGATCGCTCACAATTACCATCTGTGCGAGATGCTCCTTTGTCGTCAAGCCCGTGAAGGATGTAAGAGGAACATCGATCCCGACCCAGGTCTCGCTGGCGAGCGCAGGCGTGGTACTGCTCGTGAAGGTCAGCTCATGCTCGACATCGTCACCGCCGCCGAAAGCGCCGTCAGCACCGAAGTCCACAAGCTTCACTTTGAAAACAGCGGGATCAGACGTGGGATCCGGTGTCCAGATATCCATATGGAAATGCGTCATGCCGGACACATCGATGGGCTGCGAAGTGAACTCAATACCCGCAAACACGAGGTTGCTGTATTTCTTGACATCGTCACCGGCGACCTGTACATCTGAAACATCGGCGTTGTCCCAGTCAGCAGACCACGTATCCACTGTGGCATTCGTATAGGCATTACTGAAGAGGGAAACGACGTCGCTGGCATCTGCAGTCGGAGTCGGGGCCGGAACCGTCGGTTCCGCCTCCTCGCTGCCGCGATAGAAGTACAGGTTGTCCATGTACACGGTGTTCGGATCGCTCACAAGAACGATCTGCGCGAGATGTTCCACTGTCGTGAGGTTGACAAAGGAGGTGAGCGGAACGTCGATCCCCACCCAGGTTTCGGATGCAAGCGCCGGCGTCGTGCTGCTGGTGAATGAAAGTTCGTGCTCGACATCATCACCGCCGCCGAAGGCACCGTCAGCACCGAAATCCACTAGCTTTACTTTGAACACCGCAGGATCGTCCGTGGGATCGGGAGTCCAGATATCCAAATGGAAATGTGTCATGTCGCTCGCGTCGACGGTTTGCGAAGTAAATTCAATACCGGCGAAGACGAAGTTGGAGTACTTCTTCACATCATCACCCGCGATCTGCATGTCGGAGACATCGGCGTTGTCCCAGTCCGCCGACCATTTGTCGACCGTGACGTTGGTATAGGCGTTGCTGAACAGGGAGACCACGTCACCGGCATCCGCCGTCGGCGTCGGAGCGGGAGCATCAGGTTCCTTGGTCGTCACCATGATATCAGAGAAAGTGATATTGTCGAAATAGATGACCCTGTCGCTGCTTCTTCCCGCGAGATCAAAATCGGGGAACACGACGATCTGATCGATATCCGTGGACTCCGCCTGGCCGATGCGGGCGGAAAAATCAAACACCAGTTCTTCCCACTGATCCACGACGGTATTGGCGACCTTGATTTCAGGGCCAGCGCCGCCGGTCGCCGTGACCAGCTTGATGCCGACATCGCTGATGACGGATTTGTGCACCATGATCTTGATGGTGCAGTTCGTCTCATCAAGCGTGAAAGTACCGATATCCACGGCGTGCTGTGACTCGCAGCCGGCCCAGGGATTACCGGACTGCAGCGCAGTGAATTTCGCGACGGTTGCCGATGTATTCAAGCCGGAGGCATCAGGATTCGCAACGATTTCCAATGCAGGATTGGTATCGTTTTCGAATACGGCCCATGTCCATGAAGCACCATGTCCACCCTGTTCAAAATCTACAGGAGCGTTCTGTGCAAACGCCAGACCACTCACCATGATGATGCACACGAGTGTCGCTATGCTCGTACCATACGTTCTCATTTCATCCTCTGCAATACTAGTTCAAAAATGTCCGCCATTATGGTGGTGTTATTTGTTTACGCGTTGTTGTAGGTCATTCCATATCCGAACGGGAACAGCGGGTTGTACTGCTCGTCTCCCCTGTTCCAGTTATCCTGATCACTGCGAGGCCAGGAGAAGCTCAAGGTCCCGCTGAAGTCATATTCGCCGCAGAGAATGTCCGCGACACCAGCACCTTCAGAGCCGGGCAGCCACGCGGCGACGAATGCCTGTGATTCCTCGAGCTCGTTGTTGACAACCAGCGGGCGGCCGGAAAGCAGCACTGCGATGACGGGGATTCCCTGTGCTCGGATCCGTCTGATAGTCTCGAGATCCTCCGGATGGGTAATGGAAAGCTCGAGAGAGCGTCCATACGGTTTGAGCTCCAGGCCCGGCCGAATCATGGATGATCCCTGTGAAACCACGCCCTCGGCGCGTACATCTCCCAGGCCCTCGGCATAGGGGAGCTCACCGATCACGACGACCGCGGCGTCAAATGGACCGGACTCTGCCGCTGATCCGTCGACACTGAGTACGGCATCCGGCAGCTTCTGTTGGAGACCTTCCCAGATCGACGTGCCGCCTTCAATTTCTTCGTTGCTCGAAACGCCCTGCCATGCAACGGTGAAACCACCGCACTGGTGGCCGCGGTTATCAGCGCTTTTTCCGGCGACAAGAATGCGGCCGCCGCTCTGCAGCGGCAGGATGTCGGCGTCATTTTTCAGCAGAACCATTGATTTCCGCACCGCCTCACGTGCCACGTCCCGGTGCTCACTGGAACCGAAGCTCGAATGGTTAGAGAATTCTCTCTCGGCGGGACGCGGCTGATCAAACAGTCCGGCAATGAATTTCACCGTCAGAATTCTGCGCACGGCATCGTCTATGCGGTCCATGGAAACAGTACCGCGTTCGACGAGGTCACGCAGCGTCGCGATGAACTCTTTCCACTTCTCCGGGACCATGAACATGTCGATTCCGGCATTTACCGACAGCGCGACTGCTTCATGAAAATCATCCGACAGCTGATCAATGCCGTTCCAGTCTGATATCACGAATCCACGGAATCCCAGATCCGATTTCAGAACATCGGACAACAGGTATTCGTGGCCGTGACACTTGTTTCCATTCCAGCTGTTGTAGGAAGCCATGACGGTCAGCACCCCTGCTTGAAGTGCGCCGTAATACGGTGCGATATGCGTGCTCTGGAGTTCCGCCAGGGAGACGGCCGTGTCGCCCTGGTCGATGCCATCTGTCGTGCCTCCGTCGCCCACCCAGTGCTTCGCGCATGCGACGACGTTGCTGGTACCGAGATCGCCCTGCAGTCCCCTGACAAAGCGTTCACCATGGACGCGCACGGTGTCGGGATCTTCAGAGTAGCTCTCATAGGTGCGCCCCCAGCGATCATTGCGCGCAACAGCCAATGTTGGTGCAAAGGTCCACTCCACGCCCGTGGCGCGCACTTCTCTCGCGGTGACCTGTGCGATACGCTCGAGAAGCTCGGGATCGCCTGTCGCCCCGAGACCGATGTTATGCGGGAAGACCGTTGCACCACGCACATTGTTGTGTCCGTGAATCGCGTCCACGCCATAGAGGATGGGGATGGCAAGATGGGCATCATCCTCTTCCATCGAGGCCACCCAGTATGCATCGTTAATCGCGACCCAGTCCGCTGGTGTATTCTCGCCCGGGACCGAGCCCCCGCCGCTGAGGACGGAACCGAGATGATACGCCTTCACTTCTTCAGGACTGATC
>PKTF01000047.1 GCA_002869275.1 Ignavibacteria bacterium
GGTATCGGACAGTCCACCTGCATCGGTATCGGCGGCGATCCGATCATCGGAACGCAGTTCATCGATGCGCTGGCGCTGTTCAACGAGGATGCCGACACCGACGCCGTCGTGATGATCGGTGAAATCGGCGGCACGGCCGAAGAGGAAGCCGCTGCCTGGGTAAAGAAGAATATGACCAAGCCCGTCGTCGGCTTCATTGCCGGACGCACCGCACCACCGGGACGCCGCATGGGACATGCCGGCGCCATCATCGCGGGCGGCAAGGGCACCGCGGCCGACAAGATGAAAGCCATGAAACGCGCCGGCATCCATGTCGTCGAGAGCCCCGCCCTGCTGGGCGTCACTGTCGCCAAGGCGCTCGGACTGGAAAACCTCGGCCAGAAGCGCCCGGTCGCTGCCAAGAAGTAAGCTGAGATTCTTATTGAAAATGTGAACGGGGTGCCTGAATCAGGTACCCCGTTTTTTAGCGACTCTTCGCGAAGAGCTGCGTCAGATAGTACACCCCACCGCTCGACTGCGACACGCCGATGCCCGTCAAATCATAATCCCCTTCGATGTTATTGCGATGACCGTCGCTGTCGATCCAACCGTTGACGGAGATCTGGGCGGGATCGGAGAAGCCGGAATTCCTGGCGACGTTTTCGGCGGCACCGGCGATGTTGATCTGCGTCTTGATGACCTCGACGCGGTCTTCGAATCCGTCATGACTGAATGGCACGTCACCGTCGGCCATGTTGCGGCTGTGGATGCGTGCCTGTGTGGTCATGACATCTGCCATGGTCAGCGGAGCGAGTCCCTGTTCCACGCGATACTGATTGATCAAGGTGTGAACGCGATTCTCGACTTCCGGAATCCCCGGATCAGTAACCACCGGTCCGGTTCCGTCGTCGTCGGAGCAGGACACCAGGATGGAGATCGAAATGAGGAGGACGGCGAGACGGGAGAATATGCGTGCAAAATCTCTGTTGCGATTACTCATCGGTTTTCGTAATGAAAAGAGACAACATGAATGTCCGCAAGATTGCAGATAGCGGACTAAGAAGCAATACAGATTTCCGTGGAGGTTGTTTGAAACCACTCGCCGTACTGCTGCCCGTTGTGTTGATTCTGCTGCTGCCTCTTTCGCTTGAGGCGCAGTCCGGTGTATGGCCGCCCGAGGCTATTACCCCGGCTCCCATCATGCAGACTCTCAGCCTCGCGGATGCCCGCATCGTTCCGTCCACCCGGCGCTGGAATCTGGTCTGGGCCGATCAGCTGCGCCCGTATCTTTTTAGTCCCGCGCAGATTTCCTTCGCCGCAAGGCACTACATCGGGTCGCAGAAACTCTGGGCCGACCAGGCCGGGCAGTTCCGCGCACATGATCCGAATTTCCTCATGCTGATCTATCACCTGGCGGCCGGACTCAATCCCGCCCGCAACGACGACTGTCCGGATCCCAAAACATTGACAGGGGATGGCCATATCGGCGTTGTCGCTCCGGAGGGCTATGTTTCGGAGTGGGAAAACAATTTCCTCCCGTGGCTGCAATCCGAAGGCATCGCACCGGGGAGCGCGCGCTTCGAGGAGATGTTTCAGCATTACGACGTCACGGATGCCGCGCATCGCGTATGGCATCTCGACCCGTACTGGCTGATGAATCTGGACAACGCAGACTGGCGTCGCTACGTGAGCGAAACCTGCGAGAACTGGATGGAGGGAAACGAGAATGAAGGGTGCTTTTTCGATGTTGCCGTGGAGACGAATGCCTTTTTCTATAATCCCCGGAAGCAGAATCCCCGGCCGGGGAATTTCGACTGGTGGGCCGATCCCCATCATCCGGCACAGAATGCAGGGGTGTTCGCCGACCGCAGGGCCTTCGCCGACTGGATGAACACGCAGTACCGCGAATACTTCCAGGCGATCTATCGCGATTTCCATTCCTCTCAGCCGCAGCGCCTCGTCATTCCGAATGTCGACCAGATGGTGACCTCGGTGTATGATCCCGTCTGGCTCGACGGTGATGCGGGAGGGGAAACCGTTGACGGAGTGATGATCGAGGGCTTCGGAAACTACTACGACAACGATATGTATCTCACGCTCGAGCGCTGTGTGCGCCATGTCACCGGACGGGGAAAGATCCTCATCGCGCAGTTCCATGACGATACTCCGGTTGAGCTGTACCGTCGCACGGCGATGTATATGCTGGTCAAGAACGAGAACAGCTATATCAATGTCGTTGCGGCGGATATGCGCTGGTATCCCGAATATGAAATCGATCTCGGGGATCAACTGCCCCTGCCTGCCACCCTCGAACAGCTGCGTATCAACGGCAGTGGGACCGCTGGGCTGTGGCGAAGGGATTACACGCGCGGAATGGTGCTGGTCAATACGTCAAACGCAGCTGTACCGTATATGCTTCCTGCCGGACGGGACTGGGAACTCGTGCGCACATCGGGAGGCGGTTCTGTCGCTGAGAACGGCGCCCCGGCGACGCAGTCCCTCACCTATGAACCGGTCTCATGGAATATCAGCATCCCATCTAACGGCGGAGTCATGCTGCGCGCGCGCGAACCGACCGCGATCTCCTCGATGTCCCCTGTGGAAATGATGGTGGACCTGTATCCGCAGCCTGCTTCCGATGAACTCTGTGTTACCGTTGGTACAATTGCCGGACGAACATGCAGTGTGCAGCTCAGCGACCTCCTCGGACGTGTGCAGCGACGCCGTATGCTGACGGAATCCTCCATCGCCACGGACGGTCCTGTTCTTCAGCAGCTGCGTCTGCCTTTGCATGGACTGCCGGCGGGTTGTTACCTTCTTTCTGTTACCCAGGATGGGCAGATGCCTGTTCTGCGCAATGTGATCGTGCGTCCACGGTGACATGCACCATATTGCTGTGAACATGAGAAGTCCCGCCGCGGCGGGACTTTTTTCAGGTAAGATGTTCTGTCAATGTCGAGTAGTTCAGCAGTTCATTCCCGCTCCGCAGCTGGGCGTTGTAGCAGCCCACGCGGTTGCAGATCCCGACGCAGTTCCCATAATCCGGTACCGGTTTTGTGAACAGGGCGATGACATCTCCTCCACAGGAGCACTCATCGTAGACGGGGAGAGGAATACCACACTCCGGGCACAGCATCGTCATGGTCACGCCCTTCTCCAGATGTATCCCCAGGGAGATGCGTGATTTGTCGCCGTATATCGGACTGAGCGCCACGAGCCCTTCCCTCAGCTGATTCTGGCGCACGCGCAGCAGTATGCCGTTGTTTTCGCAAAACTGTGATTTGTCGTTGACGAGGTCATGGCCTCGTGGGCAGTAGCAGGATGTGATGAGCACAACGTTTTTCTGTTCCCTGATCTCACGCATCGCTTCGCAGGGAAAGACCATCAGCCCATTGTCGTCGAAAATGCGCATAGCAACCTCCACCATGGCAGGCATGTGGTTGGAAATACGGTAATTATGTCGTGTGAGAGTGGAGTATCGGTAATCTAGTGTCCCGGACAGGGAAAAGCAAGGAACAGGGCTATAAAACAAAATGGGCACCGCGGACGAATCCGCGATACCCATGGGGGGAGGGAGGGAGATCAAATATACATTATTCGAATTCGATTAGCAACTGATTTTTCATCACTTTTTCATTCTGGCTCACATTCACCGATTTTATGGTCCCATCGATATCGGCCGTAACGTCGTTGCGCATCTTCATCGCTTCGAGCACGAGCAGGCTGTCTCCCCATTTCACCTGTTGACCGGGTGTGACATAGATCTCCTGGATCGTGCCGGGAATATAGGCGAGCACGTGCTTGGGATTGGGCGGTGCATACGATTTTCGACGAAGGAATTTCGTGGTAAACCGGGTTTCGTACGCAGTATCGTCGATGACGAGGGCTTTTTTGCTCTGATCTTCGTTCATGGCTTAAAACGGCGGAATGCCGTGCTTGCGTTGTGGACGAATTTCCTGCTTGTCATGCGAAATCTGGATCGAATGAATGAGTGTTTCACGTGTTTCATCAGGATTGAGGACGGCATCAACGTGTCCGTTCGCCGCTGCGATGTAGGGATTCGCGAATTTCTCGGTGTATTCCTGCACCTTTTGCTGGCGTACGGCGTCCGGATCGTCGGCCTGTGCGATTTCGTTCCGGAAAATAATGTTCGCGGCACCTTCCGGTCCCATCACGGCGATCTCAGCTGTCGGCCAGGCAAACACGAAATCCGCACCCAGGTGGCGCGAACACATGGCGATGTACCCGCCGCCATACGCCTTGCGCGTAATGACCGTTACTTTGGGCACCGTTGCTTCGCTGTAGGCATACAGGATTTTTGCGCCGTGACGGATCACGCCGGCATGCTCCTGGTCCACGCCCGGCAGGTAGCCCGGAAGGTCGACGAAGGTGATGAGCGGAATGTTGAACGCGTCGCAGAAGCGGATGAAGCGTGCTGCCTTGTCCGAGGAATCCACATCGAGCACGCCGGCCAGCACCAGCGGCTGATTGCCGACGATTCCGACGGTTTCGCCATTGAGACGCGCGAATCCGATCACGATGTTCGCGGCCCAGTGCTCCTGGATTTCAAAGAAGTCTGAATCGTCGCATATCGCGCGAATGAGATCGCGCACGTCGTACGGCTGCCGCGGATTTGTCGGAATGACCTTGTCGACGTCGTATTCAGGCCGTGGCGGTTTCGGTGGGAAGGAATCGGGTTTCTTCCGGTTGTTCCAGGGAATGAAGGTCATGAGCTTCTTGATCTGCTCGAAGCATTCCTGTTCGGTTTTTGCAAAGAAATGTGCGTTACCGGTGATCTCGGTTTGTACGCGTGCTCCGCCGAGGTCCTCCATCGAGATTTCCTCACCGAGCACGGTCTTGATGACTTCGGGACCGGTGATGAACATCTTGGAGACATTCTCGACGACGAAAACGAAATCCGTCAGTGCCGGCGAGTACACTGCTCCGCCCGCACAGGGACCGAGGATGACGGAGATCTGCGGGATGACACCCGATGCCTGCGTGTTGCGGAAGAAGATCTCTCCATAACCCGCGAGGGAATTGACGCCTTCCTGGATGCGTGCGCCGCCGGAATCGTTGATGCCGATGAGCGGAATCCCGAGTTTCAGGGCGTGATCCATGATCTTGGTGATTTTTCGCGCGTGCATGAGCCCGAGTGACCCGCCTGCGACGGTAAAATCCTGCGCGAAAATACACAGCGGGAAGCCCTCGATGTTGCCGGTACCGGTGATTACACCGTCGGCAGCGAGCTGCTTCTTGTCCATGTTGAAATCCGTGCACTTGTGCTCGACGAACAGGTCGTATTCGTGGAAGGACTCCGGATCGAGCAGAGTGGTAATCCGGTCGCGGGCAGTCAGTTTCCCCAGCGCGACCTGCTTTTCAATGGCTTTTTCCCCGCCACCGAGGATGGCCTTCGACTTGCGTCGGAAGAACTCCATCATTTGGGATGCGAGAGACATGTGTTGCAAATCTCCGTTCTGTGAGTAAATGCAGCTCCTGTGCGCTCAGAAGCAGGGCGAAATTGTTACAGACACAAAGATACGAATATCCCGCCATACCTGCGAGAAATTTCACTTATTGTGAAATCCGTGTAAATGTGTGGTTTAGATGATCGTCAGCGAAGCAGAAGCATGCGCCGGCTGTCCGTGGCGCCGCCGCCTTCGAGGCGACAGACGTACATCCCGCTGGGGAGCGCCTCGGCACCGAAGGTCGCGCTGTGGTCACCGGACGGAAGGATGCCGTCAACGAGCGTCCGAACGAGACGTCCGCCGCTGTCATACACGGCGAGACGCACCTGCATGCGGCGGGGCAGCCAGAAGTTGATAGTGGTTGTCGGATTGAATGGGTTCGGGTGGTTTTGCCGCAGCTGCGGTGTTCCGATGTAACGGACGCTCTTGAGGTGCTGATTGCAGAGGCTGTCGACTTCGACGGCTCCGTCGACCGCCAGGGCGCGGGGATTGCCGCTGTTGAACTGCAGGTCATGGAGGATCATCGGGCTGACCGGGGGTGGATTCCACACCGCGAAGCAGCGGAGGAAAAACAGCGTTCCTGTTCCGCTCAGCGGCGTGCCGCCCGATGCCGAAATGGCCAGGCGCCCGGGCCGGAGAACGGTCATGTCCACCGTCCATCCCTGGCTGAGCGAAGCACGGGTATCGACACCATCCGGAATGAGGAGCGTTTCGTCATACTCCAGTTCAAAGGCATAGCTGGTCGTGTTCGAACCCTCGCGATTGAGGAACAGCGTGACGGGGATGTCGCTGTATTGCTGGGAAGGGGCGTGCAGGTCTGCACGGCAGCCTGCTTCAAGGGTGGTGACACCTGTGCCCGAGAGTGGGATGGTGATCACCGGGGAGTCGCTGTCGTTGGTCTGCATGCGCAGGACAGCCTCTTTCAGGTAGATACTCGTCGGGATGAAACTCACGGTGAACATTGCGCTGTCGCCCGGATTGACCGTATACTCATCCGCCGCGGTGATGGCGAACTCGCCCGGATCGCTTCCCGCCAGTTCCAGGTCTCCGACAATCAACGGACCGTAGCCTTCGTTGTGAAAGACGATGACGGTATCTCGTCGGTCACCGAGCTCGACTTCCCCGAAATCGATGGCGGATGAATCGATGACAATCTCGGGCGAAACGTTGAAGAGCCGAACACGGATTGCACCGTGGTTGTCTCTGTGCCGGTCGACGGAGAACGGCGGGTGGTCTTCGATAAACAGTTCCGCGGGAGCACCGCGTCCCAGGAAGGGGACGGTGTAGGTGTAGGTCGGACTTGGCCCGCTGCCCGTGATCAGCGGGGCGATGGGAAGCCGATTGATCAGGAATCCGTTGTTTCCGTTTGTGGCCAGGCCTGCCCAGCCGAGTTCGCCGGGAGGGATCTCACGGTAATATGCCGCATCGACCAGTCCGACGCTGTCACCGTCATCATTGTCCCAGAACGTGAACGTCCCGGTGCAGATGAACTCGTAAGACTTGCCGAGCTGCAGCACCTGCGTCTGTTTCGGAATGGTGTCGACCGCGAACACCACGATTTCCTCCAGAAACAGCTGGGCGTGCAGCGGAGCGCTGCCTGCCAGCAGGATCACTGCGGTGAGCAGAATGCGATGTCGTACGGCTGCATGCATATCGTTTTCTCTCTATTACAGGCGTTGTACCTCTAACATATTGGTCGACGCCCTATTCTGCAAGGGACTTCCGGCGGAATAGACGACGTGATCGCCTTTTTGCACTTCGCCGGTGGCGAGCACGATGTCGCGCAGAGCGGCGAGCTGATAGTTCATTTCCGCGAGAGGGGGAATCGCCACGGGTGATATGCCCCAGGTAAATGCCAGCTGTTTCAATGTTTCAGGATCATCGCTGAGCGCGAGAATGGGCACGCGAGGGCGGTACTTCGAAATGACGCGCGCCGTACCACCGGAACTGGTCAGCGTTACGATGGCCGCGGCGTTGATTTGCTCGGCTATCACACAGCTCGCGCGTCCGATAGCGTCGGCGACGTTGGTTTCCTTGTCTTCAGGGATTTCATGCTGCATGCCGGCCAGCTGCGTTCCGCTTTCCTCGATGGCACGGACGATGCTGTCCATATACTGTACCGCTTCCACGGGGTACGAACCGATGCTGGTCTCTGCGCTGAGCATGACGCAATCGGTTCCGTCGAGAACGGCATTTGCCACGTCGCTGGCCTCGGCACGGGTGGGACGGGGATTCCCGATCATCGATTCGAGCATCTGCGTGGCGGTGATGACCGGTTTCCCGTAGTAGTTGCAGCGTGCGATGATGCGCTTCTGCAGCACGGGTACCTGTTCCGCGGGCATTTCCACCCCCAGATCTCCGCGTGCGACCATGATACCGTCGGCTTCCTGGACGATGTCCTCGATATCGGAGATGCCTTCGTAGCGTTCGATTTTTGCAATGATGGGGACCCTTCGTCCGAACAGCTTCATCGTGGTGCGCAGTTCGATAATGTCGCGTTCGGAACGCACGAACGAGAGGGCCACCGCGTCGACGCCTGCCTCCAACCCGAACCGCAGGTCCTCGACGTCCTTTTCGCTGAGCGGGGGAGCCGAGATTTCGCAGCCTGGGACGATGATCCCCTTGTTGCTGCGAAGGACTCCGCCTTTCCGTACGCGTGTGTGCACCTCTGTTCCGTCGACGCGTTCGACCTCGAGGGACAGGTATCCGTCATCAAGCAGAATGGTCTGTCCATCCCGTACGTCGCCGGTCAGCGCGGTGTACGACGTACTGACGCGTTCGGAACTCCCGATGGGCAGCGCAGCAGTGGTGATGACGAACGGGGCGCCATCTTCGAGACGGACGCCCTCTTCGGGAACGACGCCCGTGCGGATTTTCGGTCCCTGGAGGTCCTGCATGATGGCCACGACAGTGTCCATTTCCTCGGCGACCTTCCTGATCCGGCGAATGGTCTCCGCATGCTCTTCATGCGAAGCGTGGGAGAAATTCAGCCGGGCGATGTTCATTCCCGCACGGATGAGTTCTCTGAGGGTTTCGGGTTCGCGGGAGGCCGGACCCAGGGTGCAGATGATTTTGGCTCTTCGCTTCATAAATAATGGGTATCAGGCGGTTGTACGGAGTTGTTTGAGACGCTCGATGATCACCGGAAAAACCACGCCCGAAGCGCCGGTGATGCATTCGCTGACTTCATGGGCGATGGACGACGGTTCCGGATTGATTTCGACGACATAGGCGCCGGCCCGGCGGGCCATGACCGGGAGCATGGCGGCGGGATACACCGTGGCGGCAGTGCCGATGGTGAACAGCAGGTCGCAGCTGGTCGCGGCGTTCTGGGCATGCTGCAGTTCCTCCATCGGGAGGGACTCGCCGAACCAGACCACGTCGGGTCGGATGAACCCGCCGCAGCTGCAGGACTGCGCCTTGTCCGTCGGCGGGGCCTCGTCTCCCATGAAATACGTTCCGCAGGCCAGGCAGCGGCTGCGCTCGATGTTGCCGTGCAGTTCATGCACGCGGCTGCTGCCGGCGCGCTGATGCAGGTTATCGACGTTCTGCGTTACCAGGGTGAATTGCGGGAACAGCTGTTCCGCTTCGGCGATGGCATAGTGGCCGGGATTGGGTTCGACACCGCGAATCGTGTTGCGCCTCCATGAATACCAGCTCCAGACAAGGTCCGGATCGTGCGAGAACGCTTCATGGGTCGCGAGTTGATGCGGATCATACTTCTCCCACAGTCCCCCGGCACTGCGAAAAGTCGGGACACCACTTTCGGCGGAGACTCCGGCCCCGGTGAACACGACGACATGTCGCGCTGTTTCGAGCGCATGTTCGAGCGATGGCGAGATCATCGAAGCATCTCTCGGGGCTGCTGACATGTTCATACTCTGATCTCCGGCTGTGTCATGACTGTTACTGCTCGGGCCTGAGCCGCAGAAGCGGCCAGCCCGACCGCCTGATCGCCTGCGCGTTGATGATCAGCCGATGCATGGCGCCGCTCTGCCATAACGCGGTCTGGTCGGCATAGTGGTCGCTGAACGGCTGACCGGACTGTCCGGTCGGGAGAATGATATAGCTTGAATCAGGTGATCCGAGGTCGATGATAAAGCGCATGGAGGCCCCCACCGTCGCGTCGTACGGAGCGCTGAAGCTGAATTCACCGGTGCTCACCGTGGTGTTGTTTCCGCCGATGGCGATCGGCCCTACGTTGAACAGCCGGTCGAGCGGCGCGATACGGCCGAGCGGATGTCGGAAGACGACCTGATGCAGATCGCCCCATTTCCAGTCATTGATATCGGGTCCGAGGTCTCGACGCAGCTCTGCTACCGCATCGGTCAGGCTGCGGATGAGGATGTGCTCCTTTGTTTCACGCCGTGGTGTGCGCACGTCGTCGAATACGATGGTGGTGGTGTCATGCAGCAGACGCGGCAGTACGCGTGTGGGGACATTCGACAGAAAGACATAACTGCGGTACAGCGCGCTGTCCATCTCGTCTTCGAACGTATTCCTGAGCAGATGCGTGTAGGCGACGTTGAACAGCGCGGCTTCAGACGAGGAGACGTGCATGCGGCAGTCCCAGCGCAGCAGTCGGTTCATCACCTGCGTCATGAGCACCGGCCGAGACGTCCAGCGCCTCAGCGCATCGACCATGGCATCACGGATAGTATCGGCGTAGACCGACTGCACGTCCATCTGCAGGAGTTGAAAGTCCTCGGCCGAAAAGCGTGGCTGTTCCTGCAGCATGTGCCTGATGCGGAGAATGCGTGCTTCGCTTTCCCACAGCGTGGAAATGTGCCACGGAAAATCCTCGACGATCTTATTGTTCGCCGTGGCCAGCATACCGCCTGCGGGATTCACGCTGCGGGGAAGCCTGTCATACGCAACATATCCAGTCCAGGGCTCCGCGTGCAGGCTGCCGTCGTTGGGGAGTTGCGGCGAGACTCCCGGGGCACGAATGGGAATGCGGCCGGCCGCCATGTAGCCGATCGTACCGTCGACATCGGCATACACGAAATTCTGTCCCGGCGACGCGAAACGTTCCAGCGCCTGCGTGAACTCGGGCCATGACCCGGCATGATTCAGCCGGTACAGCGCAAGAATTTCATCACTCCGGTCCTGTCCTGTCCATCGGAAACTGAATGGCTGGATACGGGAAAATCGCCGGGCGGCGGGGAGAGCCGCGCGCGACGGGTACACGTCGCTGATCAGCGGACCGTTCCTCGTTTCATAGATCTGCAGGGCAACCGGCAGGCTGTCCTGTACGAATATCGAATCGGTTCGTACGTGCAATGGAAAGCGCTCGCCTGCGATGACGTAGGTCGAATCCCGGAAAGAGACGTCTTCCCTGAAGAAATCGATGTCATCCGTCATGATGTTTGTCATGCCCCAGCCGATGCGGTCATTGTGTCCGATCACCACCGCGGGCACTCCGGGCAGGGAAATGCCGCCCACGTTGAGGCCGGGCGCGTTCAGATGCACCACGTACCAGCGTGAGGGCTGCATATGCAGCAGGTGCGGATCGTTGGCCAGCAGGGGCGCACCGCGGGTGCTGTGACTGCTGTCGACCACCCAGCTGTTGCTTCCGAAAGCAGAACCGGTGGCTCCGAACAGACGTTGTGCAGCCGCGAGGCCGTCCTCGAGCAGTCGCGGACGCGTATCGGCGGCGGTCATATTCGGCGGCAGGATGACCGGTGCGTCGGAGGCGTAGGTCGGGAAAAACGCCCGTGCGGTATCGATGCCGAAACGCTCCACCAGCCGGTCGAGCGTGAGGTCCACCCACCACGAAAGCGCGAGTTCCCAGCCCATGAGACGCGTAAGCAGAAGAGAGTGCACCGGCTGCCACGGCTCCGGGTCGTACTGCAGGAGGTCGAATTCCACCGGATACCGGCCCTCATGTTCAACGATACAGGCGTTGACACCAGTGCTGTAGGCCTCCAGAATGCGTCGCGTCTGCTCCGAGACGGACAAGAGCAGGCTGTCGGCAATCCGGTGCAAGCCGACGGTACGCATCATGCGGTCGATGGGCAGGGTTTCCGTCCCGAGGACCTCCGAGAGCCTGCCCGCGCCGTAGCGGCGCAGGAGGTCCATCTGCCATAGACGGTCCTGTGCGTGGACGTATCCCAGCGCTACATACGCGTCATACTCCGTCTGTGCGAGAATATGGGGGATCCCGACGGGATCACGGTACACGTCCGTTGTCGCCGAGATGCCGGAAAGAGAGGCCGTCCCATCGGTTTCCGGCAGGGATTTTGTCATCAGCCATGAAAGGAGCAGCACCGCAATGATGAGTATCGCGATAACGGAACCGATCAGCCCGTAGATGAGTAGGTATTTCTGTGTGCGCTCCATTACTGCAGGCAAACTAGCATCTGACTTTGCGAATTCCAACGCGTTCGTGAGGATGGCCCATCCAGTTACTTTTCGTCGAAAAAATCCGTAACATGCGTTGACCTTACAGAAAGATCATTCTATAGTACTGACACTTCATTCGAGGTGTGGAAAAGGGTATGAATCACATATTACAATACAACAGACGTTTGCTCGTACTGGCGGGTATCATGCTCTGTATTTCATGGTACAGTACCGCGGCACAGCAGAACCTTCCTGAGCGGGTCAACCTGGGCGGTATGGTCAATTCGGAGTACGATGAAGTACTCCCCGTGATCGCGCCCGATGCACAAACGCTCTTTTTCGTACGGAAGAACCACCCTGATAATCTCGGGGATGAAAAACTCGATGATATCTGGTTCAGCAGGCTGCAGCCTGACAGCAGTTGGGGACCAGTGCAGAATATCGGACGACCGCTCAATACCGACGGTTTCAACTTTGTCTGTACTGTGATGCCGGATAACAACACGATGCTTCTCGGCAACCAGTATCTGCCGGGCGGCGGACAGGATGAAGGTGTCTCACTCACTCGTCGTATCGAAAACGGGTGGTCCACCCCCGAAAACCTGATGATCACCAATCTTGCGAACCTGTCGCGCTGGTCGGAATACACGATGTCGCCCGACGGGCGCGTTTTGATCATGTCGATTCTGCGCAGCGACAGCATCGGCGGCAGAGACCTGTACGTGAGTTTTCGCGAGGATAAGAATATCTGGACCGAGCCCGAGAACCTGGGACACGGCATCAACAGCGTGCACGAGGATATCACTCCCTTCCTCGCCGCGGACGGCATCACGCTCTATTTCTCCAGTAATCGACCGGGCGGGTTCGGAAACAACGATGTGTATTTCAGCCGTCGCCAGGACGGGACCTGGAAGAACTGGTCGAATCCGCGCAACCTGGGATATCCGATCAACACGCCGGGGTGGGATGCCTACTATACCGTCCCAGCCAACGGCGAATACGCCTACTTCGTGTCAACGAACCACGGTTTCGGAAAGAGTGATATCTGGCGTGTCGAACTGCCGGAGGAACTGCGGCCGGTCGCCGTCATGCTCGTCAGCGGAAAAGTGCGTAACGTCGACGGAGACGTAGTGCCCGCCACCATTTCCTATGAGCGCCTCTCGGATGGTAAAAGCATCGGTACCGCCACGGTGGACCCGGAAACGGGCCAGTACAAAATCGCATTGCCGCTCGGGCATGATTACGGTTTTCACGCCGAATCCGACGGCTACTACCCGGTCAGCGAGCACCTCGACCTGACCGAACTGGAAGGCTTCGACGAGGTGCAGCGCGATCTCGTGCTGGCTCCGCTCCTGCAGGGGACATCTATTCGCCTCAACAATATCTTCTTTGATTTTGACCAGGACGTGCTGCGCGACGAATCCAAGCCTGAGCTTGACCGCTTGGCGAATCTCCTGCGCAGTCGTCCGAGCATGATTATTCAGATCGACGGACATACCGACAGCAAGGGTGGATACGACTACAACATCGATCTTTCCCGCCGCCGTGCGCAGGCCGTGGTCAACTACCTTGTATCGCAGGGGATTGCCGAGATCCGCCTGCTGCCCAGAGGATTCGGCAAGACGCGTCCCGTAGCAACGAACGACACAGATGAAGGCCGGCAGCTGAACCGCCGGGTAGAATACACGATCCTTCAGAACTGACCATTCATACACGTGATAAGGTGTTTGCATGAGTTCGATGATGCCGCGTATTAAATTTCGCTCCATGCCGGTGCAGTTACTCCTGATGATTGTCACGTTGGGCATCTACGCGTTGTACTGGTTTTACCAGACAGCGATGGAGATGCGTGAAGCGACGGGTGAATACAAGGCTTCCCCTGCATTGTGGCTCATCCTGATATTCATCCCATTCGGAGCGTTCTTTTCCTACTATTTTTATTCCGAGCTGTATGAGAAGTGGAGCGAGCAGGACTTCAATCGCTGGCTCCTCTGGGTCATCTGGCTCATTTTCTCACCCGCGGTCTGGTTCATCGTTCAGAGCGAACTCAACCGGCGTTCGACCTACCATTGAGATGACGGACATGTCGTTCAACACAGGAGGCTGCTGATGAGCACCTTTGAAACGAGGCTTTCCACTCCCGCATCCTGCCATATCACCCTCTTTCACGATCCAACCGACCCCTGCACCTGGGTGATCCGGAAATGGAAGAAAGGGCTGTTCGGCAGGCGCCTCGAGCTTTCTCAGTGGTTTAACACGAAGGAGCAGGCAGAGCGCTTTGCCAACGGTCTCATCGAGGAATGCGAAAAAAAACTGCGGGTGCACGGCTGAATATGGAAACTCCCGAGACCGACGTCCACGTGTATTCCGTCGACAACGTCCGCGCGCAGATCGGAACAGCGGAATCCGAGACCGGCGTGCATTCCGTACGCTTTTACAGCGAAGGCGGCCGTCCCTCACGCCGGAAGACGGATACGGTGGAGGACTTCTTCTATTATCCTTCCGGCGGAACGATCCGTGACCGCGAACTGAATATCCTGTTCTATGAGCCCAAGCTGGACAAGTACCATACGTCCAGCCGCTGATCCTGTCCAACATCCATTACCCTCGAACCATGATCGTATCTGCCCTGCAGTTCTGTCCCGCTTTTCTCGATGTCGAACGAAACCTGGAAACGCTCACCGGTCATCTGCGCGATCGCGTCAGTGACGTGGCCATATTGCCTGAGCTGTGCACGACCGGATACTTTTTCCACGACGCAGAGCAGCTCGAGAGGGTGGCTGAAACCGCGGACGGGCCTTCGGTGACGAGGTTTCGCGACCTGGCCGCCGAGCGCGATATGGTGATCGTCGCAGGATTCGCCGAACGTGACGGCGATGCCATCTATAATTCCGCTGTCACGGCATTCCCCGACGGCCGCTCTGAAGTGTACCGCAAGGTCCATCTGTTTGCAGAGGAAAAGGCGATCTTTACTCCGGGCGATGGTGGATTCCCGGTGTACGACTGGGGTGACCGTCTGCGGCTGGGTGTCATGATCTGCTATGACTGGCGTTTCCCGGAGGCAGCACGGACGCTGGCTCTCAAGGGTGCTCAGGTTATCGCGCATCCTTCGAACCTCGTTGCGGCGCCGCGTCTCTGGAAGCCGGTGATGCGTGCGCGTTCTTTCGAAAACAAAGTGTTCACCGTGACCGCCAACCGTAACGGTGAGGAGCGGCGAGGAGAAGAGCGGCTGGTTTTTCATGGCTGCAGCCAGATTGTCGCGCCCAACGGTACCACGCTTATCGAGCTCGAGGAGTTCGATACAGGATGGATCAGCGCGGAAATCGATCCGGCAACAGCCGACAACAAGGCGTTTTCGGCATGGAACAATATCTTCACCGACCGTCGCCCCGATCAATACGGAAACTGACAGAGAGCTGCCGTGAAAAATGTGATTCTGCGATTCTGTATTGAAATTCTCATGCGCACGGTGTCCTTTTCCGTGGAGAACGAAGAGCCCGTGCGAGCGCTCGTCGAAGCTCGACGGCCGTTCGTCCTTGCGTTCTGGCACGGATCGATGACGTACCCATGGTGGCGCTTTCGCAGCCACAATGCGGCCGCGCTGGTGAGCCATTCGAAGGACGGACAGATTCTCGCCAACCTGCTCAGGAGCTGGAATTACACCGTACTGCGCGGCTCGAGCAGCAGAGGGAGCAAGGAGGCCATGTCCGCAATGCGCACGGCTGTGAACAGCGGGCATATCCTCTGTGTGACGCCGGACGGTCCACGAGGTCCGTATCACGAGATGAAAATGGGGGCGGTACGAGTAGCACAGACCACCGGTGTGCCCCTGGTGATGGTCAGCGTTGGCTATCGCCGTTTCAAGCGGCTGAAAAGCTGGGATCGGTTCGAGATCCCCATGCCGTTCACGCGGGCACGCGTGGTGTACAGCGATCCGATGACCATCGATCCGGGCCTGACCGGAGATACGCTCGACGAACATCGGCTTGCTGTGGAAAAAGCCATGCATGCGCAGTATCGCACTGCGGTTCTCGAAGTGTCCTGATCGTTTCCAGCCATGCAGCAGCTCCTTTCCAGACTATACGGCACCATCATTCAGCTGCGAAACAGCGCGTTTGACCGCGGCCTGCTTCGCAGCCATCGAGCGCCTGTGCCCGTCATTTCCGTGGGGAATATCACGGCCGGCGGCAGCGGGAAAACCCCGGTGGTTGAGTATCTCCTTGGACTGCTGCGTGAGAAGGGATGGCATCCCGCCGTCGTGACGCGTGGATATCGACGCGAGAGCAAGGGCCTGGTCGTGGTGTCTGATGGAGTGAACATTCGGAGCACGGTGGCGGAGAGCGGGGATGAGGCGATGCAGATCGCGAAGAAGTTTCCCGACGTCGCTGTGATCGCGAGTGAAAAGCGCATCGACGGTACGCGGCACGCGGCGGAGCGATGCGGAGCGGATCTGGTTGTGCTGGATGATGCGTTCCAGCATCGGGCGATCGCCCGTGACCTCGATGTCGTCGTGTTCGATGCGTCTGAGCCGTCGGACAGACACAGACTGCTGCCCGCGGGCCGTCTGCGCGAACCGCTTTCCAACCTGTCGCGAGCGGATATCATCCTGCTGTCACGTTGCTCCGAAATCAGCGACGCTGAGATTATCGAGAGCTCGTTGCGTGACGTCACCGCCGCGCCGGTCTTCCCGACACGATTCGCGGTTCGCGGTCTGCGCGTTTTCGGGAGCACTGAGAAGCTGTCGGCGGACGCGATGAAAGGCAAAGACGTATATGCGTTTTCCGGCATCGGTACACCGGCGGCGTTCGAACGGACGCTCCGGGAACTGGGCATGGTCGTCCGGGACATCACGGCATTTCCCGATCATCACTGGTTCAGTGCCGACGATCTGAGCGGAATAGCCAAGCGGGCGGGAGATCTGGGCGTCGATACAGTGATCACGACGGAAAAGGACGCGATGCGAATTGCAGATCCGGAGTGGGGAAAGCAGCGCTTCCGTGTATTATTCCCGGAGCTGTGCCTTGAATTTCTGAGCGGTGAGGGGCCGTTCAACACCTTGCTGGAGGATGCGATCCCCCACAGGTCATGAGGTGTGCCTGCCGCTGCGGTACAGCAGCAGCTGTGAGCAGCGTGAACAAAAATGTGCCGTGGGATCGGTTCGCAGTCTCTGCTCCTCTATCGGGGATTTGCAAAAAATACATCGACCATATTCTCCGCGTTCGATGCGCTCGAGCGCGAGGCGCAGCTCATTGAGCTTCGGATCTCCCTTGAATGCGAGTTTTGCGCGCAGTGACTGCTCCGACAGTCCCTGTACCGTTTCCTGGTAGATGTCTCTCAGGATCATCGATATATGCTGAAGAATGATCTCCCTGAATTCCTCGTGTTGCGTATCGGGTGACACGCTGCCTCCTGATGAATGATCCATACCCGGGATCTTACGGACAGGTAACTCCGGCCGGATATATGCCTGTATTAATACTGGTTTTTGCGCCAATGTCAAGGCTCTTGCAGTACCCTGCGGCATATTCCGTGTCAGGTGCTGAGATACACCATCAGGATGGAGACATCTGAGCTGCTCACCCCTGAAATGCGTGACGCCTGACCGATCGACCGGGGACGCACGAGCAGGAGTTTTTCACGCCCTTCACTCGACAGTGAGTGCACACGGTCGTAGTTGAAATCTTCCGGGATCAACTGGGTATCCGCTCTGCGGAATTTTTCCACATCACGGCTCTGACGCTCGATGTACCCCTGGTATTTTGTTTCGATCTCAACCTGTTCGAGTATGCGCTGGTCTTCAAGCGCCCTCTGCATGAGCGTGTTGTCTCCTAATCCGTCGAGCCGAAGGATGTCTTCCACGCGAACCCCTTCGCGGCGGATGATCTTCCCGAGGAATTCGTTCTGGGTGACCGGCGGTGACTCCAGACGATTCAGGTAAGGATTCAGCGCATCAGGAGCAAGTGTGCTGCGTTCGACAGTCGCCCGAAGCTCCGAGATCACTTCTTCCCGTTCTAGGAGTCTTCGGTACATGGTATCCGGGATGAGGCCGAAACGATGGCCGTAAGGCATGAGACGGCGGTCGGCGTTGTCCTGACGCAGGAGCAGCCGGTATTCAGCATGGGATGTGAACATGCGGTACGGTTCGAGCGTGCTCTTGTTGACCAGGTCGTCGATGAGCACGCCGATGTAGGCTTCGCTTCGCGAAAGAATAAACGCCTCTTCGCCCCGCAGCGAGAGTACGGCGTTGATGCCCGCCATGAGTCCCTGCGCGGCCGCTTCCTCGTAGCCGGAGGTGCCGTTGACCTGGCCGGCGAGATACAATCCGCCGATCGCTTTGGTTTCGAGTGTCAGTTTCAGCTGATGGGGCGGGAAGAAGTCGTATTCCACGGCATAACCGGGACGCAGCATCTCGGCATGCTGAAGGCCGGGAACGGTGCGCAGGGCGCGCAGCTGTATGGCTTCAGGGAGACTGGAAGAAAAACCGTTGACGTACACGACGTCCGAGTCGCGACCCTCGGGCTCGAGAAAGAGGTGGTGGCTGTCCTTGTCGGAGAACCGTACGATCTTGTCTTCGATGCTCGGACAGTAGCGCGGACCGACAGCCTGGATGCGGCCGGTGTACATCGGGCTCTCCCCGAACCCTTCCCGCATCACATCGTGCGTACCGGTGTGCGTGTGGGTGATGTAACACGGGACCTGTTCAAAGTCCGGAGCAGGGGACTGAAAGGAAAAGGGCTGCGGATGCTCATCGCCGGGCGCCAGGGTCGTTTCATCAAGGTCGATGGAACTGAGCGAAATCCGGGGTGGTGTGCCCGTCTTGAGCCTGCCGGTTTCGAATCCGTAACCGAGAAGCGTCTCGGTGATCCCTGTTGCAGGCTCTTCGCCGAATCGTCCGCCGATGCTCCTGTTCAAACCTGTATACATCGCACCGTTCAGGAAAGTGCCGGCGCAGACGATGACGGACGTGCAACGGATATCCCGGCCTTCAGAGGTGGTCACTCCCGTCACTCTGTCGTTCTCGATATGCAGCTGCGTCACCGAACCGCCGAGGATGTCTATTCCGTCGGTCTGTTCGAGGGAGCGCCGCGCCGCCGCGGAATACAACTCCCGGTCGTTCTGACTTCGCGGGGACCACACAGCCGGCCCCTTCGACCGGTTCAGCATTTTATACTGGATGGCGGATGCGTCCGCCAGCAGCCCCATGACACCACCGAGCGCATCGATTTCGCGGACGAGGTGTCCCTTGGCGGTTCCCCCGATGGCCGGATTGCACGACATGCGTCCGATCGCCATCGGATCCATGGTGACCAGCGCAACCTTGCAGTGCATGCGCGCCGCCGCGGAAGCCGCCTCGATGCCGGCGTGCCCACCGCCAACTACCACTATGTCGTAGCGATTTGCCATATCAATGTAACCTACGAAACGGGGGAAAGAGTTTCACGGCACATCGACGTCACCGATGTGCAGCGTGGACTAATGGGGATAAATTTATCCCCATCAGCAGAATGCAACCTTTTCCATGCACCCCCGTATTCACTGTAGGCTAAAGACTAGGGAGAACAAGACCCCTCCGATAACACCCTCCGTCAATCAGTAGTGGCAGGTTTGCGAGATCACCTGCCATTTTTTTTTTTGCTTCAGCCGACGGTCCGAAAAATTCAGCGAAAGGTTCAAAGCGTGAATTCGTCACCGGGTGACGGAATGGCGATGTTGTTGATTCCGAGCTCGTCTTCCATGGAGAATCGCAGTTTTTCAGCCTGGTCGGTATCTCCATGAACCAGGAACGTCCCGGTGAGGCGGCTGCTGTCGAACTGACCGTGATACCGCAGCAGCTCGTTGCGATCGGCGTGGGCACTCAAGCTGTTGAGCACGAACACTTCAGCGTTGAGATTGTACTCTTCTCCGAAAATTTTCACCGACGGCATGCGCTCGACGATCTTGCGTCCGAGTGTGTGTTCCGCGCTGTAACCGGTTATCAGAATCGTATTGCGTTCATCTTCGATGTTGTTGCGCAGGTGATGGAGGATTCTGCCGCCTTCGCACATGCCTGAACTCGAGATGATCATCATCGGGTCAGTGCGGCCGTTGAGTTCCTTCGACTCTCGCACATGCTGGATGTAGCGGAGGTTTTCGAAGCTGAAAGGATTCTGATGCCGGAGGATCGCCCGGCGCGCTTCTTCGTCCATGCATTCGGGGTGAATCCGGAAGATCTGTGTGGCATTGACGCTGAGGGGACTGTCTACGAAAATCGGAATCTCCGGCAGGCGGCCCTGTTCGCGCAGCTCATGCAGATGATAAACCATTTCCTGTGTGCGTCCGACCGAGAATGCGGGGACGATGACTTTTCCGCTGCGCGAAACCGTGCGCTTGATCACGTCCTCGAGACGGTCGAGCAGTACTTCACTTCCGAGATGCACCCGTCCGCCGTATGTGCTTTCACTGATGAGGTAGTCCACGTCACCCACATGTTCGGGATCGCGCAGGATGGGGCGGTCGGGACGCCCGAGGTCCCCTGTGTAACAGAGTGCGACGCTGCGCTCGCCGTCGCGCATGTCGTAGCGGCTGACCGCGGATCCGAGGATATGCCCGGCATCGTGGAACGTGAGGTCGACATCAGGGGTGATAGCGGTTGTTCGCTTGTAGCCAATGGTCTGGAACTGGCTGAGCACATCGACGACATCGTCGAGACTGTAGAGCGGAGCAACAGGCGGTAAGCCTTTTTTCTTATGCAGCTTGTTGACGAACTCGGTGTCTTTCTCCTGGATGAACGCGCTGTCGAGCAGCATGATGTTGGCCAGGTCCCTTGTTGCCGCCGTGCAGAAGATCGGCCCGCGGAAACCATGCTTGAAAAGCATCGGAATTTTTCCGCTGTGATCGATGTGCGCGTGAGACAGGACCACCACATCGATCTCCGCGGGATCGAAGGGGAAGGACTTGTTCTGTTCGTATGACTCCGACCGGCGGCCCTGAAAGAGGCCGCAATCCATCAGAATGCGTTTTCCGTTGACTTCGAGAAGATGGCTCGAGCCGGTAACAGTGCGTGCGGCTCCGTGAAAGCTGAGACGTATCATACCCTTTTCCTTGTTTGGCTGGTATCCGGAAACATGTTTCCGTTCAGTGAATCAATATGCGGCCAGAGACCGGACCGCAGCGGCGATATCCTCGGTTCCCACCAGGATATGTTCTTCAAGTACTTTTGCGAAACCGACAGGCGCATCGAGGGACGCGATGCGTCTCACGGGTGCGTCGAGCAGCTCGAAACAGTGCTCGGCGATGTGCGCGGCGATCTCTCCACCGAATCCACCCGTGAGGTTGGCCTCATGCACCACGAGAGCCTTGCCGGTTCTGCGGACGCTCTCTTCGATGCTCCCGGTGTCCAACGGTACGATCGTGCGCAGGTCAACGACCTCTGCGTCGATTCCTTCGAGTGCCAGCTGTTCAGCCGCCCGCAGGCTCAGATGAACAGTATTTCCATAGGTGATGATGCTGAGATCCCTTCCCGGACGACGGATGGCCGCGCGTCCGACCGGGACGCAGAGATCCGGCGTGGGGAAGGCGGTCTTTGCCCAGGCGTGATTGTACAGGTATTTCGGTTCAAGATACACGGTGATACCGCGGGTCCGGAAGGCGCAGCGCAGGAGCCCCGCGGCATCCTCGGCGAAGGCCGGCATGACGATGCGGAGTCCGGGAATATTTGCCAGCACGCCCTCGATGCTCTGTGAATGGTAGAGCCCGCCCTGGATGTACCCGCCGGATGCGAGGCGGACGATGATGTTGGGAGCAAACTGCCCGTTCGTCCGCCAGAATTCATGCGCGGTGTTCACGAGCTGCTCCATGGCAGGCCAGAAGTAATCCGCGAACTCCGCTCCCTCGACCACGACCCAGATGTCGTCGCGGTAACGGCAGAAACCGTTCGCCGTCCCGAGGATGAAGTCCTCGGCGATCGGGGCATTGAAGACGCGCTCGGGACCGAACTCCTGCTGCATCCCCTTGGTGACGTTGAACACGCCGCCCTTCTCACGAGAAGCGACATCCTGTCCCCAGAGGAAAGTGTTGGGATTACGTCGGAACTCCTCGATCAGCGTGCGGTTGAGCGCGTCGCGCAGGGTCAGCGTGTCCGCACCGGAGCCGCGCTCGTCCATCATGCGCCGGAAGTCTTTGTTGGACAGCGGACAGACGTGCGTGTTGTCCGCGAACACATGGTGCAGTGCCGTGGAAGGATCGGGTTCCGGAGCGGCTTCCGCCCGCGCGGATTCCGCTTCGAGCCGCGCGATGTTTTCGTTCTCGATTTCGGCGAGACCGGCTTCCTGCGCCAGGCCCGACTCCAGTATCCAGTTGCGGAAACGCAGCAGGGGATCGCGTCGCTGCGCTTCGGCGATTTCCTCGGGATGGCGGTACAGTTCGTGGCGGTCGGAGTTGCTGTGTGCGCCCATGCGGACGCAGTCGGCATGCACCATCGCCGGGCCGGCACCTGAAGCCACGTATGCACACGCCTCCTGCATGGTTTTCCAGGAATCAAAAATGTTCGTTCCGTCACAATTGAGCACTTCCAGGTTCGCGAAGCCATGGAAGTTATCCGCGATATTCGTATTCGCGCTTTGTTCGTGGACGGGCACACTGATCCCGTACCCGTTATTCTGCAGTACGAAAATCACGGGCAGTTTTTCACGGCAGGCACCGCTGAGGGCTTCATAGAAGTATCCTTCGGACGTGCTCGACTCTCCGCTGCTGTAGATCGCGATTTCGTCTCCTTCGTAACGGCGAATGGCGCGGGCGACACCCACGGCATGGAGGGAATGGCTGCCCACGCACGACGACACGTTCTGGATGCGGATCGAGGGCTTGGCGAAATGGTTGCTCATGTGCCTGCCGCCCGATGCGGTGTCGGTGGCGCGCGACAATCCGTTGAGGACGATCTCCTCGACCGTCATTCCCGCCGCGAGCACTGTCATCAGGTCGCGGTAGTAGGGGAAGAGGAAATCCTTGCCGGCACGAAATGCGAGACCCATGGCGAGTTGAATGCCTTCGTGTCCTCCGCAGGGGGCGTGGTACGACCAGCCTTTCGACATCTTCAGGTAGCGGGCGGCCTTCTCGTCGAGGCTGCGCCCGAGATGCATGAGCCGATACCACTGCAGGATGTCGTCATCCGCGATGTCGGCGGGACGGCCGTCGATGGGGTGCAGTCCGTCGTTGTTTTGTTCTCTATGCTGCATAGGTCTGTGTCCGGGAATACGAATCATGTCATGGGAAAATACTCTTCACATCGGGGCGATACAACCGTGGCGAGAGCAGGGCGAGTTGCAGGATGACGATGCATGAAGTGGTGAGAGGTGCTGGTTCAGGGGGGCAAAGGTGGGTGATATGCGTTTCACCCCTGTCATTATTGAGGAAAAAAAGTTCTGACATGCGAAAAAGTATTTGACACCACAGAAATTTTCATTATGTTTGATCGAGTTCTCAACCCCATTCTCACTATCCATTAGGAGGCACCTATGGCCAAAGCACCGGCGAAGCCGATGACGAAAAAGGAAATCATCGACCATCTCGCAGTGAAACTCGATCAGCCGAAGAAGGTCGCTGAGCTTTTCCTCAACGAGTACAACGATGTCGTCTACAAGCAGACGAAGAAGATGAAGGAATTCACCATGCCGGGTCTAGGCAAGTTTGTTGTCGGACGCACGAAAGCGCGTAAGGGCCACAATCCGGACACCGG
>PKTF01000221.1 GCA_002869275.1 Ignavibacteria bacterium
CCCGCCCGCAGGTGCAGAAAACGCAGTGGACTGTACATCGCAACGCCGTAAGCGCCACCGGTGGACATGATATGCTCCTCGGCGTCCAGGTTCGCCTCACCGCCATAGCGCAGCAGTTCCGCTCCGGCTGCGATACTGAGTCCGCTGCCGGCATCGAATTGCTGGTACGTCGAGAGGCCGAGCGTATGGTCGTCACTGACGAAACCGTCATGGAATTCATGGTGTCCGGCATTAAAAAACGCCTGGGTCGAACCGCGAAGCTTGTCACCGGTGTTCTCAGCGATCAGCTGTCCCATACCGCGGCGGATATCGGCATAGGTACCCAGACCTGCGGGATCGTCCATGCGTGTCGGATCATCAAATCGGGACGGCGTATACCGGCTGCGCACAGAAATCTTCCAGGCGGGGGAGAGCAGCCAGTCCCAGTCGAGCTGCGCATGCGTACTGCGAAAATCACTCTGTGCGACGTGGCCGTCCGACCTCCCGTGTCGCAGAGAAAGACGCAGGCCGTGCTGACCGAAACTGTGCATGATGGAAGCAGAAGCGTTATAGCTGTTCCAGCTTCCCGCTTCGACGGAAGCGTGCAGAGTATTTCCGCGTACTGCGCGGCTCACGATATTCACCACGCCGCCGAGGGCCTGTCCGCCGAAAATCGTGGAAGCCGGTCCGAGCAGCACGTCAACACGCTCGACATCGTGCTTTCCATAGACATCAGGGAGGGGGTGACCGAAAATACCCATGAAATCAGGGTGGCCGTCAACCATCACTGCCACACCGGTATTCGGCTTTCCACCCATCCCCCGAAGTGAGAGCATGCCAGTACCGGCTGCTCCCACACCAAAACCGCCGATACGCGTATCAGCAAGAAATGCGGATGGCACTTCCCATTGCAGTGCTTCGAGCACGGAATGGTCGGCCATGCGCGTGATGTCGGGACCATCGATTACGGTGAGTGAATTTGTCTCGCGCGACAGGGTGTTTGCGTACCTGCCCGCGACGATCACTACGGAATCCTCGAGCGCATAATGGCGCAGGGAATCTGTATGCTGCGCATGCAGCGGAATGGCGAAGAGGAACAGCAATGGGAGGAGGAATCGAAGCATGAACAAGCATCCAAACGTAACACGAATCACGAATTCATGCTACTAACATACCACGCCGATACAAGGATAACAAGTGCGCAATGTCTTATGTTGCGGGATACTGCGGGGGCGATGCGATGCGGGGCATGCGTGCTGCGCCAGGTGAAGTCGAGGGGAGCGGCAAGCCGGGATTAGCGAAAGTGCGTCTGCTGCATGCTGAGGGGAGGCTCGAGGCCGTGGTGCTCGAGCAGTGCTGCGTCTGAGAGGATGTCCCGTGCCGGACCATCAGCAAGCACGCTGCGTGAAAGGAGCAGCACCCGGTCACAGGTTTCAGCTACCATGTCGAGGTCATGCGATGCGAGGAGCAGCGTGAGTTCCGACTGGGCGTTCAGCCAGTCGATGAGGCGTCGGCGGTGCCGGGGATCGAGATTGCTCGCGGGTTCGTCCATTGCCAGGAGGTGTGGCTGCATGGACAGAACAGTGGCGATGGCGGCACGGCGGCGTTCACCGAAACTCATATGTACGGGATTCATTTCCGCGGCATGCGAGAGTCCGACATGGGCGAGCGCGTCGGCCACGCGAGACTGCACCTCGACCTTCGAAACCCCGAGTGCGCTCGGCCCGAATGCCACATCCTGGCCGACGGTGGGTGAGAAAAGCTGGTCGTCGGGATTCTGAAATACCAGTCCGACGCGTGAACGGATCTCGCCCGCTGTCGATGGCGTCAGTGCGATACCGTCGACAGAAATGTCGCCGTCGAATTCCTGCACTCCCACCAGAGCGCGAAGCAGGGTCGATTTTCCCGCGCCGTTCGGACCGATCAACGCCACGCGCTCGCCGCGTCGGAGGGAAAATCCGATATCCCGCAGTGCTTCGCTGCCGTCGGGATAGACGCTTGTGACACCCGAACAGCGCAGGTACATGTCGTCATATTTCGATGAGGTAGCGCTCATCAGAACAGAAACAGCAGTGTGAAACAGAGAAGTGCCCCCAGGAGTACGATGGAATCGGCTGTGCGCCAGTGGAGTGGACTGTGGATGGGAATGCTTCCCGAGAAGCCGCGGACCGCCATGGCGTCGCCCAGCCGCTCGCTGCGCTCCACTGCACGCAGCAGAAAGGTGCCGCTGAGCCGCGCAGACGTGCGCAGACGCGCGGGCAGCGAGAGCTCAGCGGATCGCGCGCGAATGCAGTCCATCATGCGGCCGGCTTCTCCGTGCAGAATATCGAGCAGACGCTGCGCCAGCCAGAGCACCGAGATAACGCGATCGGGGACGCGAAGATTACGAAGGGCAGAGGTGATCATATCGATTGAAAACATCAGGGTGTAGAGAATGGATGCCGCAGCAATCAGGAGCAACCGGAGTCCACTCACACCTCCGCGCAGCAGAGCCTCGGAATGAAAATCGATGCCGGCAAGCGAGAACAGCAGCGTTTCACCCGGCGACCGGGCCGCGACAAGGAGAGCCAGCGCAAGGAGCATCGGGAGCACGAGCCGGAGCCTGCGATAGAGGAGGCGGACGATGCCGCCGAGAGCAGCTGTAATGACAGGAGGCAGGCAAAGTGCAGCCAGGCGCAGGTCGCCGGGCAGAACAAGGACCGCGGCGATGAACAGCATGAGCACCAGGGCGCCTGCCCTGGGATCGATCGTGACGGGACGATGTGGATTGCTTTCCGTCACCATGCGCTCAATCGAGTCCCGCCCCTGCGGACGTCAGATGCAGTCCGCCGTGCTTGACGCCCTTGATGGAGATGATACCATCAGCGAACTTCTTGATATCCTTCGCGCGGCCATGCAGTAAAATGACCTCGAGGCAGTTGTCGTGATCGAGGTGCACATGCGTATTGGAGATGATGGATTGATGGTGGTCGTGCTGCAGCGCCGTCAGCTTTTCGGCGATCGCGCTCTTGTGATGGTCATAGAGCAGGCTGAGCACACCGGCGACATTTTTATCCGAGGCAATCTCCTCATGCACCAGCTCACGACGTATGAGGTCACGAATCGCCTCCGATCGATTCGGATAGCGCTTGCGTTTGACCAGGCGGTCGAATTTTTTCATCAGTTCCTGTGGCAAAGAGACGCCGAAGCGGACGAGTTTCATGGTATTCCTCCGTTACGAATATCCGAAAAGTAACACGCCGTTCGCAGATCTGAAACCCCGTGTGCTTGACATCCACGCGCGATTGCGATATGTTGACTCCATCACTCCCACGCTTCCTCGTCACGCTGATGATGCACGCCTGTATCATGTACGATGACGTATCAATAGAGCCGTACACAGAGCACGATATTCTATAGAGACGGAGGCCGTCATGAAACGGACACGCTGCCTGATCGTTCCGCGTCGAATCCCAGCCCGCACAGTCCTTATTTTCGCAATGTCACTTATTCTCGGATCCGCCGTGTCAGCGCAGAGCGTTCTGGTGGATTTCGGTTCAAACAGTGGAGAAAACAGTTTCGGCATGCCCGGCTGGAATACGCTGATCCAGAGCGGCGCGATGAGTTACACCTCCGACGGTCCCGGCGGACTTGTCGCCGCGCCATCGGTCGATGAATACGGAGACTATCAGGGGGTGAGCGGCAGTTCGC
>PKTF01000341.1 GCA_002869275.1 Ignavibacteria bacterium
CGTGATCAGCACATAGTCCTGCAAGACACCCTCACCTTTCGCGAATCCGCTTTCCTGTGCGAGCGATGCGACACTGCGCACCCGCCATGTGTCGGCAACAGACTGCAGCGCTTCATCGACGAAGCGCGAACCCGTAGCACTCTCCTGCAGATGCGCCGCGGCATCGAGCTGAATGATGAGACGGCCACTGTATTCTTCCTGCGCCTGCAACGGCTGAGCGGCCACGAACAGCAGCAGAAGCGCGGCAGGCAGGAAACGAACCGGTATGGAACAGCGGGCTCCCATCAGGCTTCGTGTTCTTCCTTGCGCATGTTTTCTTCGATGGCGACAGGGTAGTTCCCGGTGAAGCAGCCCGTACAATAGCCGCGCTTGTTGTCATGCGCCACGCAGCTGAGCAGATTGTCCACGGTCATGTACGCCAGAGAATCGGCGCCGATTTCCTCACGGATCTTCTCTACGTCTCCATCGTTTTGGAAGGCGATCAATTCCTCACGATTCGGGAAATCCATGCCGTAGGGACAGCCGCTCATGATGGGAGGCGAGCTGATGCGTACGTGCAATTCGCGGGGATTGGCTTCGCGTATGAGATTGATCAGTAGCCTGCTGGTGGTGCCTCGCACGATGGAGTCGTCAATGACCACGACTTTCCTTCCTTCGACGACACCACGCACGGTGTTGAACTTCAGGCGGACCTTCACCTCGCGTTTTTCCTGGCCGGGCTGGATGAACGTGCGTCCGATATAGTGGTTGCGAATCAATCCGATTTCATACCGGGCATCGATGCCGCTCTTCACGCTGCTGCGCACGAAGCCGACAGCCGCGGTATTCGAGCTGTCGGGCACTGCCATGATGAAAACCGGATCGTCTTCCGTGCCGACCACGGGTGACTCCTCGGCAAGGGCCTTGCCGAGTTTGCGACGGACTTTATCCACATTCTCACCGAACACCCGGCTGTCAGGACGCGAAAAGTAGATGTATTCGAAAATGCAGTGGTGGTGTCGTTCGGGCTCTTCATCGAGCCGGCGCTGCACGGGCTGTCCGCTCTCGTACATCCGCTGATCAAAGAAGAGCACTTCACCTGGTTCCACGTCCCGCACGTACTCGGCCTGCATCATATCGAGGGCACAGGTTTCAGAGGCGACCACCCATGCTTCGCCGCGGCGGCCGATGCATAGCGGACGAATACCATGCGGATCACGCGCCGCGATCAGCGTGTCGCCATGGAGCATCACCAGGGAATAGGCACCACGCACCGTGTTGAGCGCATCCATGATGCGATCCTCCGGCGTTTCAGCCTTGCTGCGCGCCGTCAGGTGAAGGAACACCTCGGTATCGGTGGAGGTCTGGAATATCGTGCCCTCTTCCTGCAGTCGCGTGCGCAATGTGCGTGTATTCGTCAGATTGCCGTTATGGGCGACGGCCAGCTGACCGTCGCGATAATTGACCATGAACGGCTGAATGTTTTCGAGGTTGTCGGAACCTGTGGTGGAATAGCGATTGTGGCCGATGGCCACATCACCGACGAGCAGCTTGTGGAGCACAGAAGGATTGTCAAACACTTCTGTCACCAATCCTGGGCCACGGTGAATGCGCAGCTTCGAGGCCGGCTTGCCCTCGCCGGAGCGCGTACAGGAGACGATGCCCGAGGCTTCCTGTCCGCGATGCTGCAGGGCATGCAGTCCGTAATAGGTCAGCGTGGAAGCGTTCGTATCGCCATACACACCCACGACTCCGCAATTGGAGCGTGGTTTGTCAATTTCTTCGGTCTGGGAAAACACAGTATTGATCATGCCGCTCATCTATTATTCCATGATGCGCCCGACGGCGCGATATACATCAGCAGCGCCCGTCGGCGTCACCGATACGAATGTGGTTCGAATAAATCCAGCCCTTGTCCTCCATCCACGCCTCGACGCGCCATGCGCCTTGCTGTGACACCGAGTGTGTGAGCTCGCGCTTTTTCCCTTCGTCGACGAGTTCGCCGTTGCAGAGCAGTCGAACACGCGCCTCCTGCGGGAGTTCGATATGCAGCGCCAGTTTTCCCGCCCCGGGAAACAGGACGAAATCACCCTGCTGATGCGTCTCCGTAGCCGAAGTGGCGTAGAAGGCGAATCCACGAGGATCACCGTAATAGGAATTCGCGACGAAACAGCGTCCCTGACGCAATGCGTCGTATATTCGCCATTTATCTTCTTCGAAATGCTGGTCGGAATTCCGCTTCAGCGGCTCCTCGAGAAGGACGTGAGTGTGGACGGACTTGAACATCACCTTGTACGGAAACACTTCGACATCGAAGAATCCCATCACATCCGCCTTGTGCGCATGCGCATCGGTACCGCCGATTCCCACGACGCGGCGCACCCGGTTCAGTTCGTCCCATCGCCGCAGGGTTTCAGGCGGAGGTGCGATGATGGATTTCAGAGGGTGGATGAAGCGCTGGAACTTGTTTTCCTCGGTCAGCCCTTCGGCCCACTCGCTCATGTGGTTCCAGATCTCAATGCCGTCAAAATCCTCGCTGTCCCAGGCGTTCCAGGGGTACGGTGGATGCTCGGGCATGCTGCTGCGCTTTTCGTCAGGATGCGCGATGAAGCCGATCCCGCCCTGCTCTTTGACACGCCGCACATACTCCTGCGCCGTAATTCGTACGCCGACTTCCTTATCCAGCCCGAATGCGAGGTAGTGATTCTTGTCTTCGCGGTCGTTGATTTCGTACCCGATAAGCACCATGACGTCGTCACGCCACCCTTCGTGTCCGTCCTTTTTAGCGCGCAGAGAATTATGGTCAGAGAGCATGAGGAAATCGAGTCCGACCTCCGAGCCACAGCGCACGATATCGGCAACCTCCCCCGTTCCGTCGGAGTAAGTAGAGTGAATATGAACGGCCCCGATATACTCGTACATGCTCAGAAATGACCATTTATGGGCAAAAAGAAAAGGTACGATCAGGGCGCGGAAATAACAAGGCGGGAACACATCCACTGATCGCTCTAACTCATGCAATTTCCATGAATTACCACCCCAAGCTCATCGGAATTCTGCGTGGCATCCCGTCGATGAATCGTCGCCATCTGCCATGTGAGACTTGCTTTCGCGTCGAAAATACCCGACATTCACTTTTAACACGTATTAAAATTTTTTTTAGGGCATGTTAAAATGGTTTCACGCACAGCGGAACAGTATCTGAAACTCGTTCTTTCGCTGGAGGGCGGCGAAGAACCTATTATGACGCGTCTTGCGGCGATTCTCGGCGTGACGCCGGCCTCTGTCACGGGTATGGTTAAGCGTCTTGCGGCACAGGGACTGCTGCTGCACCAGGCGTATGGTGGAATTTCACTCACACCCGAAGGGCGCGACATCGCGGTCCGACTGCTGCGCCGACATCGTATCGCCGAACTGTACCTGTATGAAAAGCTGAATTTTCCGCTGCACCTAGTGCATGACGAAGCAGACGCGCTCGAGCATCATATGTCGGATTACCTCGAAGAACGGATGGCCTCAGCACTCAGCAGCACGGTATTCGATCCCCACGGCCACCCGATCCCTTCCGCGGATGGTGCTCTGCGCGAATTCGAAGGAATCACCCTGAAGGACGCCCAGGTGGACGATGAAATGACTGTCACCTGCGTCCCGGATCACGATGCACTCTTCCTGAAGCATCTCGTGGAAATCGATTGCACACCGGGCAAACGCATCACGGTGATCGAGCACAACACCGGCGCCTCAACCGTAACATTCCGCCTCGGACACAAGGAGCACAGCGTCAGCCTTCCCAAGGCGAAGGAAATCTGTGTCTGCAGGAACGACTCCGAACAGGCGAACTGCTTCACTGATTTCATAAACAACCTGCAGAATGGAGTGAACTGACATGTTCCGGTCCCTGGCCCTCGC
>PKTF01000189.1 GCA_002869275.1 Ignavibacteria bacterium
CTCTTCCTCCATCAACGCAGACGGGGTTCTCGTTGTCTCCGCAGATCGGTTCCGGATCGAGGAGTCGCAACCGTATAGTTACCAGGTTGGTGGGAAGGGGATTGAGAGCGCATGGATACAGGAGCGTGGCGAAATTCGGCTAACCCTCGGAGAATACTGTGAAACAAAGGCGCTCATCATCGATCCATGGGCATCATTTTATGGAGGGTCAGATACAGATCGCGGGAAAGGATTGAAGGCCGCATCGAATGGTGAGGTGTATTACGCTGGAGAGACTCAGAGTTTGGACTTTCCTGCATTTTCCGGACCGCAAACCTCGAACGCTGGAGGCCATGATGTTTTTTTGATGAAATTATCGTCGAATGGGACACCAGCATGGTCAACGTATTATGGTGGCTCAGCACAAGATCTCTGTCTCAGTCTGGATATAAACGGCAATAGCGTTGTCGTCGGTGGTCAATCTCAAAGCCAGAATTTGCCTGTGTATGGAGCGCATCAGTCAAATTATGCCGGTGGCACAGACGCCTTTATCGCCCGCTTTGCCTTGAACGGATCGATTATCTGGGCAAGCTATCTCGGTGGAACCAGTTCAGAGGCCGGTTCAGGGAATGTATGTCTAGATGCGGCAGGAAATATCTATCTTACTGGACAGACGAAAAGCTCTGACTTCCCGGTTCTCAATGCGTTTCAGGATAGCCTCGCAGGGGTTCAAGACGGATTCGTCGCGAAGTTCAACGTCACGGGAATCCTTCAGTGGTCAACGTATTACGGTGGTTCCGACGAAGAACGTGTGAGCGGTACCAGCGGGGGCACCAATGTTGTCATTGTGGGAACTACATTGAGTACCGATTTGCCACTCACGAATGCAGTACAGAATTCGAATGCAGGGGCAAGAGATGCCTTTCTCGCTGAGTTCACAACGCTGGGGACTCTTCAGTGGTCAACATATTATGGAGGCAGTTCTGGTGAGTGGGCATGGTAAGCTGACTACAATTCACAAGGTGATATTGCCATCGCTGGTTACTCGGGCAGTACTGATTTTCCGGTAGTCAGTGCCGCACAAAATTCGTTGGCTGGAACGTTATCGGATGCGATGGTTGTCGTGTTCAGGCGCCAGTCCGCATCCACAATGTCTGTCGGTTGGTCGACGTATCTGGGAGGGACGGATGGAGACGTCGCGCGAGGTGTCACATTCGATGCAGCAGGAAATGTCATTGTCGCCGGTATCACTACGAGTACTGATTTTCCAGTTAGCTGGGGTGCGTTTCAAACAACATTGGGTGGAGCTCACGACTGCTTTATCACCAAATACAATTCTCAAGGTCATTCACAGTGGTCGACGTACTACGGTGGAAGTTACTCGGACCAACCTATTGCTGGTATTTCCGCTGATGGGAGCAATACCGTATATATCGGCGGAGAGACAGGTAGTCAGAATTTCCCCCTTTTTAGTCCATGGCGTTCATGGTGGGTAGGAGGTGAAGCATTTATTGTTGCGCTCGATCAGTTCGGTGCTATCCCTGTTGAACTTTCCTCTCTTTCTGCCGAATGGGCAGGTAACCAGGTAATGATAGAATGGAGCACTGCGACAGAAACGAATAACTACGCTTTCGCCCTCGAGCGTTCATCTCCTTTATTCCCTACATGGCGGGAAATTACATTAATACCAGGCGCGGGGACTTCCACCACGTCGCATCACTATGTCTATGTCGATCAACCACCCGTGGAATCGCAATTCGAGAGACTGACGTACAGGTTGCGGCAGATCGATTTCGACGGGACGGAGACGCTCTCGCATGAGGTGACAGTCGAAAGTACGGCAAGCCGGTCTACTCCAGGTATACTACGCATATATCCACAGCCTGCCCACAATATCGTAACCCTACACTGCAGTATGATTCTCGCAGGTGAAATCACTGTCCGAATCCACGATCTTGTTGGTCGTGTTGTTCACACAAGCAGACGGATGGCTGGTAATTCTTACAATACCATGGCGATTTCCACGCATGATCTGCCATCCGGGTATTACCTTGTCACGATGACCAACGGGAAACAGCAAATCACTGGACGCCTGCAAATATCACATCCCTGAATAGATTCGAACATCAAAATATTTCTACAAACGCCCGTGCGGTTCTACTGCGCGGGCGTTTTCGCAGTATCACCTATGCGAATTGGTAATATCACCTATTGTGAGAGGCATGGGGGAATGCTTCATTTCATCTGTCACAATCAGTACAACCCGGGTACGACATGAAGGTCATGGTCGTCGATGACAATGCGAATATGCGTGCTTTCCTTCGCGAACAGCTTCTGCGCAAGAATATGGAAGTGGTAGAGTACGTGAATGGGTGGCAAGCCGTCGATGCCTATCTCCTCGAATCCCCTGACGTTGTTCTTATGGACATCGTCATGCCAGGCATGGACGGACTAGAAGCTACGGAGCGCATTCGTGATCTCGACCGGGATGCGTGCATCTACATCGTAACGGACTATGGTGATGAGGAGTTCCGCGGCAAAGCGCTTGCGCTCGGCGCACGGGGATTTTTTATAAAAGAGCATGTGACAGAGCTTTTACACGAAATCAGGATTGTGGGTTCCAGACGAAATCATCTCAGACATCCTTAATCGATGATGATGATCCGCACATATAATCAACAGCAATTGGAGAGAACGATGCGATACGCATGGAGCACATCGATTGCGATAGTGGCATGCATTATGGGAATGTGCATGTACGCACAGGCGCAAAATCCGACACTTCTTAAAAACATCAATCCCTACAATGGATCAACTCCCAATCCACCAGTATTGACCAGAGACGTAGCAAACGGCGTCATGTATTTCAAAATGGAGGACGGATCTGGTCAAACACTATGGCGTACGGACGGTACAACGACAGGCACCTACCAGTACGCGGATGCACTGGTCGTGGAGGATCTGCGTGTGATCGATGGCCTCGTCTACTTTAAAGGTCGCGATGTGCTCACCGGTGATGAACCCTGGAGAAGCGATGGTACGAGCAGCGGGACGTACATGCTGAAAAATATTGCACGGAAATCCGCATCGGTGTTTTCGTCGCTCGATTTCGTAGAATACAATGGAACGGTGTACTTCACAGCTGCGTGGCTCCCGTCGAATTTCTATCCGTACTTTTCCAAATCCTATCGCTATTTGCTGCAGACGGATGGGACCGCAAGCGGAACCGGTGTTGTCACCGCCTTGCCAGAGAACAATGATTTGTGCGTCGGTAACAACGGCATTTTCATCCATGCTGTCGATCTGTGGTTTTCTGATGGGAGTCGAACTGGTACAGGAGAGCTTGCGGACGTTTGTTCAATATTTCCTGCGCAGTATTCATCTTGCGCGAGCGCCCCTTATTCAGCTTGGCCGCAGCCATATCAGACGATTCCTTCCGCTCCTCTGGTCGTCGATGGAGTGTACTATGCAGTATTCGGAGACGATCAACACGGTTTCGAACTCTGGCGAAGTGACGGTACTGCCACAGGCACATACATGGTCTATGATTTGTGCCAGGGCACGGGAAGTTCGGCACCATCGATGTTGACGGTCATGGGAGATTATCTCTATTGTGCCGCATACACACCGGCCACGGGAACAGAACTCTGGCGGTTCCCGCTTCTCGGTGGACCACCCCAACTCGTCAAGGACATCAACACCGGCTCCGGTCATTCTGAACCTCTCTGGATCACGGCTGTCGACGGTACTCTCTACTTCTCCGCATTTCATGCTGATTATGGACGGGAGCTTTGGAAAAGTGACGGAACAGCAGCGGGTACGTTGCTCGTACGGGACATCAATCCAGGTAGTGCTGATGCAAATCCGCGTTACGCCAAATCTTCGACCACCGATGAGAAATATATGCGTCAATTCTGTGTTATCGGCGGTGTGCTGTATTTTCCTGCGGATAATGGCGACGGATATGAGCTTTGGAAAAGCGACGGAACGCTCGCAGGTACAGTTCTTGCAGCAGACATCAATCCGACCATGGGGCAAGGATCTGATGTGAGATTTCTCACAGAGTTGAATGGCAACTTGGCGTTTTTCGCATATGAACCTGTGAACGGTTGGGAATGGTGGATCTACCCGACAGGTACAAACCAGCCTCCTATTGCGGTTGTTTCTGCATCGGCCACATCAGGTACGGCTCCGTTCTCCGTGAATTTCAGCGGGAGCGCATCCTATGATCCTGAAGATGGTAGTAATATCTCCTATGCCTGGAATTTCGGAGATGGAATTGGCTCCTCGACGCAGATGAACCCTTCATACACCTATAACAGCAGCGGCACGTACACTGCCGTTCTCACGGTGATGGATCAGAACAACGAAACGGCAACAGATAACGTAGTTATCAAGGTGACGTCGGTACCGAGTGGATATGTCTACATCGCCGATCAGACTCTCACCCGTGTTGTTTTGCCAGGGAACAAGATTGCTGCCAAGGATGTCGTGCTCATCAAGGACGACACAGGCTTCCCGGTGGATGGTGCTCTGGTATTAGCGTCGTATTCAGGTCCCACCTCCGGAACAATATCAGGCGTAACCGGATCGAATGGAACGGTCACACTCACAACGAACAAGACACGGAATCCGATTGGCAGTTGGTGTTTCACCGTCACGGATGTGCAGGTGACAGGAAAGACATACAACCGCACAGCCAATATTGTTACTTCTCAATGCGAAGGCGTCCCCAAGAAGAACGCCCAAATTCCTGTGTCCTGCACTCTTCATCAAAACATTCCGAACCCTGTCCATACAACGACAGTGGTGAGCTTTACTCTCAATTATGAAATGACAATCTCACTGACCGTGTTCGATGTACTGGGCCGCGTGGTGTCAAGGTTGGCGGAGCATCAATTGTACGATGCAGGTAAGCACGATGTACAGTTTGATGCAGTTCATCTGCCCACAGGAATGTACTTGTACCGGCTTGAGGCTGATGGAAGGTCGATAATCCGCAAAATGATGCTTGCTCCATAGATCGTCTGATGCAAATGCATGCGATTGATTTTGAATGTGCAGATCGGCATATTCAGGATAACAGCATCTTATAATAGCCATGCAAGCTACCCAGGACTTAACCCTGTGTGTGAGATACCCCACGCGTTGATGCGCGAGTTGTTTCTCAGGGGCATAAGGGCATGGACTGATCATAATCCGAGATCCATCAAACGGAGTGCGCGATGTTAGGACCAAAGCTCCTTATTTTCCTCAGTGCCATGTATCTCTTGGTTTCATTTCATTTCGTGCAGGCACAGACTGTTGAGATTCAAGAGTTGACGAAAGAACTGACGAAGCACCCCATTCAGGACACCACTAGGATCGTGCTGCTGCACGAACTCGGAAGAAAATGGTTGAATCGTGATCCTGGAAGAGCGTCTGCATATTTCAGGGAGGCAGAATCACTTGCGCTGAATCTGGGTGAGAAAAGACGGCAGGCGATGGCGATTCGAAATCTTGCATGGATTGCCGCTATGCAGGGGCGTTTCGACGATGCTTCAGGCACACTCCATCGTGCGTCAGAACTTTGTCGCAGCATCCGTGACAGTGCGGGTATCATTGGTTGTATGAATACTCAGGCAGGACTGCACGTGCTACGTGGCGAACAAGCTGCTGCGATCAAAATACTGGAGCGCTGCGTTGTTTATCATGAGAGAATGAAGGAGGAAAAGAAGCTGATAAGGATCCTTGATAATATTGGCACCTGTTATACCTACCTCGGGAAGAAATCGCAGGCGATGAAATACCGCGAAAGGGTACTTGCTCTCCTCAAGGGAACAGATGACAGCTTGGCACTTGGGCAAGCATGGATGCATGTCGGAGTGTTGCAGGAGAATGACCGGGATGCACTCACGTATTATAGGCGAGCTCAGTCTATTATGGAGAAATCAGACAATTTGGACGGTCTTGCAAGACTGTTTAATAACATGGGCGTAGCCTGTAAAGCTCTTGGAATGCCGCAGGAGGCTATGAATTACTATGAGAAGAGTCTTGACCTTGCCGTCCAGCTGCGGTTAAGTTTCATCGTTAGCTCAGTAAGCATGAATCTATCGAATCTTTATCGGATGTATGCCGAACACGATCGAGCACTTGCCTATCTATCGAGGGCATATCATATGTCTAAAGAAATGGGACTTCAGCAGAATGAGGTGAAATGTCTCGTGAACCTTGGGTGGCATTATCACTGTCTGGGTATGGCCGATTCCGCACTTGCTGCTGCGGAGACGGCACTGGTACTGGACAAAAGAGCACCCGACTTATATGCACGGATGTGTGCCTATGAGGTATTATACAAGGTGCAGTCAGATCAAGGGAATTATAAAGGCGCTTTTCTCAATATGCAGCAATTCATGGTCCTCTCGGATTCACTGAAGAGTGAATCCTCCCGCAAACGTATGGAAGAATTTAACGCCAGGTATGAGTCGGCTGAAAAGCAATACACGATCACTCTCCTTGAACGGGATCAGGCTCTGCAGGAGAAGCTGCTCCAGAAGCAACACATGGAAGCTCAGCAAAAAGAGCAGGAGATGCTTCTGCTCGCCCGTACTCTGGATGTTGAACGCCTAGAAAACGATCATTCAACTGCGGCACTCCGCATTGCACAGGATTCATTGATGCTCTCCAAACAGGAACAAATAATCCAACAAGATCGCATCGAACGAAATACTTTGATGCGAAATATCTTCGCGGGGATTGCGGTGTTAGTTCTGCTCCTGGCGTTCTTCGTTGTGCGGTATGTGCAGCAGCGACGTAGACAAAGCGAGTTGCGAGCTCAGGCAGTGACACTGAAGGTGCGTGCAGCGGAAGCAGATGCCCATGCTGCGCGTGCGGAAAAGAAGGAAGCTGAAAACCAGGCGCGGCGTGACTTCACTCGCGAACTGCTGCAATCCCAGGAAAATGAACGCAAGCGCATCGCCGCCGAACTCCACGACGAGCTTAGCCAGGATCTTATCATCCTGAAAAATCGGGTACTGTTGATGGAGGATAAGGATCGTAGTCTGGAGGATCGCCTTTCGGAGGTCAGCGGAATGGGAGTCTCGGTCACTTCTGCTCTCGAGAATGTACGCCGCATCTCTCGGAACCTCCGCCCCATGCAGCTGGATCGGCTTGGTCTCACAAGCAGTATCCGCGCAATGCTTCGTAACGTCCAAGACGCGAGTGAGACAGCCTTCGAATGGACGCTGGAATCCGTCGATGGTCTTTTTCCCAAGGACCGCGAAATCAACGTCTACCGCATTCTGCAGGAGGGTGTGAACAACATCTTGAAACATGCGGAGGCGCAGCAGGCCGTGATCTCCGTTGTACGAAGAAATGGCGATGTACGGATTTCTCTCAAGGATGACGGAGAAGGCTTCGATGCAAATGCACTCGAAGAGAACCGTCCTGGTGAATTGGGCTTCGGACTCCAGGGGATGCTGGAGCGGGTGGAATTGCTTGGGGGGAATATGAATATTCGCTCACGGCCCGGTGACGGAACGGACATATCCGTATTTCTGCCTGTCGTCGCAGAGGAACCGAGCCAACAAAAGAAGTCAGAACCCATGATCGAGAGGGAAGCAGATGCCTGATCGCACTTCACTGGTCATTGTCGACGACCATCCGGTTTTTCGTGCTGGTTTGAAGCAGGTGCTGACGGAGCAGTCAGATATGGAAATCCTGGCCGAGGCCAGCGACGGCGACGAGGCGCTGGGACTTCTTCGCATGCTGAAACCGGACATCGTCCTTCTCGACGTCGATATGCCGAAACTCAACGGTATCGACACCGCGGAAACGATTCATCGTGAACAGCTGCCCGTATCTGTGATTCTTCTTACGGTGTATGATGATGAGGAACTACTGAACCATGCCATGGAACATGGTGTGATGGGGTATATCCTCAAGGACGGAGCAGTATCCGAAATCGCCCGAGGAATCCGACAGGTGCGTACGGGGAAATACTATATCAGTCAGGCCTTATCTGCAGGTAATCCCCGTCACCGTTATGAGAAGTTGAATCCCGACGTTGAGCTACTTCCTGAACTCGCTTCGCTGTCTCCCGCAGAGCGTCGGGTGTTAACTGGAGTAGCATCGAACCGTACATCCGGTGAAATCGCGGAAGAACTGTTCATCAGCGCCCGCACTGTAGATCATCACCGGGCATCCATCTGCCGAAAACTTGGATTGACGGGGCAGTATGCGCTCGTACGATTCGCCCTTGAAAACAGAGATATGCTGCAGCGTGTGAATGAATGAACACGCACATCAAACATGAGCTGAATCCCGGACGAGAGAAATCTCGTCCGGTTTCGTAAAAGGGCAGAAACCGCCACCAAATCCCACCATCGGCAATGAAAAATTGTTGCACATTTGTTGCGCGATTTCCCGTAAGTGCAGCTATATCAACAGAACGGAAGATCATGGATTAGCCGCGCCATAGCTCCGCGCAGCGGAGTGAAGGCGGGTCATCCCGAGTAGTCCCGGCGTAGTCAGCCTCAGGCTGACGAAGCCGGACGTATCGAGGGGTTGCCCGTACGACTTCATCACGGCGCAGCCCTCCCGCGAAGCGGGAGGACGAAGCCGGATCACCCAGCCTGCCAGGCCGTAGTTCGCCTCTGGCGAACGAAGGTTGGGGCGTTGTGTTTTTTGGACGTAGCATGACACCGATCACGTGGAGAAAGGACACTCCGGTGCTCCGTGGTACGATTGGCTGCCTGAGGAAAAATAGGTGCTGGCACCTATTGCTCTCGGACAACGCACTCCCGTATCCTGAAATTGTCGTTTTCTGACAAGGATTCAAGTCCTCAACTCGTGCTGATCACAACGCTTGTCCGTGATTCAGTGCGTGCGTTCGGACTGTTGGGTTTTCCACGCTCAGCGCACACAGCTAATTCATCGATAGAACAGGAGCGCATCATGTCACATGTGAGATCCCTTTCCACATTTCTTTTCACTCTCCTTGCTGCATTTTTGTTCATACTCCTTACGCCATCGGTTCACAGTCAAGGTGTGGCTATCAGCAGCAATCCCAGCACAACGGCGGATTCATCGGCTATTCTCGATCTCGTCTCCACGAACAAAGGAATGCTCGTCCCGCGCATGACCGCTGCGCAACGAACAGCAATCCCGGTACCGGCTCTCGGGCTACTCGTGTACCAGACGGATGCCCCTTCAGGGTATTATTTCTTTGAGGGCGCATCGTGGATCCTCCTGGGTGGCGATCATCTCACAGGAAGCGGCGCGGACGGACAGCTGTCCTTCTGGACAAGTGGGGGCAATCTCACAGGCGATCCAGATCTCGTGTATAACTCAGTGGATTCCTACCTCGGCATCGGAACAGATACTCCTACTGCGGGTGTGCACATCTCGAATAAGGACGGCTTTTTAAGCGAAGGATCATTCGGCGCCGGGAAAAATCCCTCGAACGGGGGCAACACTCTCATGATGTGGTACCCGCGGAGAGCTGCGTTTCGAGCGGGACACCTTCCGGACGTATATAAAAGCTACTGGGACTCAACTCATGTCGGGGATTACTCTGTCGCAATGGGACACGCTGCATACGGCAAGGGCATCGGCGCAGTCGCACTTGGAATGAGTCCGACTGCTGCAGGGAAATGGTCCGTCGCAATCGGACCGTGGGCCTTGGCCAACCAGGAGGGATCGATTGCCATGGGACCAAACATGTCGTACGGCAAGAACTCGTTTGCTGTTGGAGAGAGTAATCGTGCTGGGGGGCAAGCTGCTAGTGTGGGCGGTGGACGATCCAGGGCATACGGTAGGTGTTCCACTGCTTTCGGTGATTGGGCTCTTGCGACGTCTGCGAACACAGTGGCACTCGGACAGAATCCACATGCGCGAGGTGTGTCCTCAATAGCGATCGGACCGGGTACGCGCTCTGTCGCTCGGTACAGCGCGGCGTTCGGGGCGTACAATGTTGGTTTCGGCGACACGGTGTACACGGTGAGTACGGATCCCATTCTCGAGGTCGGTATCGGCACGGACAACACGAACCGCGCTAATGCCATGACCATACTAAAAAACGGGAATACCGGCCTGGGCACGACTACCCCAACCGAGGTGCTTGACGTCGTTGGTTCCATTCGCATGCGTGAGGGAGCTGTAGAAGGGTATGTCGCCACATCCGACACTGGTGGAACAATTTCATGGAAGGCGCCGGAGAGTCTTTCGTTCTCCAGCCTTGCTACCAGCGGTTACCTATCCCTGCCTGCGACAGCAGCCGATACAATAGGCACGGTGGTGATCGACGGGAAGCGCTTCGTCCATGCGTATGGCAATGACAATACGTTTGTCGGGACGAATGCCGGCAATACGACCATGACAGGGACAAAGAACGTCGCAATGGGTGCGTTGGCGCAAAACAGCCTCTCGAGTGGTACCTACAACGTTGCCATGGGAAACAACGCCCTGAGGGAAACAACCTCCGGTTCCTCAAACGTTGCATTGGGTTCCAACGCACTCGCACTCAACACGACCGGAGCGTACAACGTTGCAACCGGAACATCGACACTCTCTGCTAACACGACCGGGGCCAGCAATACGGCACTGGGACATATTTCGCTCGGCAACAACACCACCGGATCACACAACACGAGCGTCGGCTACAGTTCCCAGCTCTCAAACACAACCGGACATTCCAATACAGCGTTTGGGAAACAAGCTTTAATGAATAATCAAACCGGGTCGAACAATATCGCCGTTGGTGATAACGCTGGACAGCATATCACCGGTTCAAATAACATCGCGATAGGAAACGACGGAGTGGCTGGTGAATCGAACACGATTCGTATTGGTACTGACCAGACAAGGACGCTCATTGCGGGGATCACGGATACTTTGATCACTGGCAAACCTGTCGTGATTGATACCACCAATCGGCTGGGAGTGGCATCGGAGCTCGAAATCAATAATCTTTTGAGTTCTGGCTATATCTCCCTCCCGGCGACTGCGTCAGACAGCGTTGGTACCATTCATATTGGTGGGAAGCGCGTTTTGAGCGCATTCGGTGATGACAATATCTTCCTCGGAAACGAATCTGGTAATTCCTCGATAACTGGTATTGAAAATGTTGGGATTGGAACATCGACACTGAGTTCTGCTATCAACGCCGGGGCAAACGTTGCGCTTGGGCACAATGCTATGTCGCACCTCACTTTGGGAGGAGCGAATGTCGCTTTAGGTGGCAGGGCGATGCAGGACTCAGATAGCTTAGGACAAAATGTCGCCGTTGGTTTCGAAGCAATGAAACGTGCAGGGGCGACTTCCCTGAATGTCGCAATTGGCAGCGCGACGCTCATGCATAATAGGGGAAACGGGAATTCTGCTGTTGGGACATTTGCCATGGTGAGCAATTCTACTGGAATTGAAAATTCTGCTCTAGGGTATCATTCACTAAGATTTAATAAGACAGGAGATCGCAATGTCAGTGTTGGTGCTTTTTCAATGTATAGTAACACGAATGGTTCTCGGAATACTTCATTGGGTTATGAATCTCTCTATTCAAATACGACAGGCATTGAAAACACAGCAGTGGGCTATCTGGCTCTTAGTAATAATTCAAGCGGGCATTTTAACACTGCTGTCGGCGTAGAGGCTCTCGCTGCCAACCGGACCGGTACTTATAACACCGCTGTGGGGATTCACGCTCTCAGGAACTCAGTTGACGGTTCAGGGAACATAGCTATTGGAAATAGTGCGATGGCAGGGAATACGAATGGGAGTTACAATACAGTAGTAGGAAATGGCGCACTTATGCTCAATCAAACAGGTACAGAGAATGTAGCCATTGGGCATGCTGTGCTAAAAAATAATACCACCGGGACTGGGAACAGTGCAGTAGGAAAAAGTGCTCTGTGTCAGAACAGGACAGGAGAATACAACGTCGCTGTTGGTCAGAAGGCCATGTACTATAATACTGAAGGAAGCTTCAATTCTGCATTCGGACAGGCCGCATTGTATTCAAATACCAGTGGTGAATTTAATGTTGCCGTGGGGCACGCCGCTCTGCACAATAATACAACGGGATATCAGAATACTGCAATCGGGATGAGAGCGCTGGGGAGCAACGCTGATGGTGAGAACAATGTGGCATCGGGATACGGCGCCTTACATTCAAATACGACGGGCTCATTTAATGTCGCGTCTGGTGCGTATGCACTCACAGATAATACTTATGGAATACACAATGTGGCAACAGGATTCAGCGCTCTTCTCCACAATGTCGGTGGGCACTACAACTCGGCGTTTGGAACAGAGGCTCTGCGAAACAATATAATTGGCGACAACAACACCGCTCTTGGCACCAAAGCACTGTACAGCAATACTGGTGGTGGCGATAATACTGCTGTTGGTAGTGAGACACTATTACTTAACACTACAGGAAGATTGAATACTGCACTTGGGAGCTCGGCGCTCACAAACAACACAGTGGGATACTTTAATGTTGCCGTTGGTTCTGGTGCGCTCATAAATAATACTACAGGAGACCGAAACGTCGCTATCGGAACAGGAGCTGGCACGAGTATAGTTAGTGGAGAGTGGAATATATTCCTGGCAAATGAGGGTCTTTCTTCAGATAATAACACGATTCGAATCGGAAGTATTGATAAACATTACCAGACGTATATTGTAGGCATCTATAACAATACTAGCGCAAGTGGTCTCCCGGTGTATATAGGTCCAGGCGGCAAACTCGGCACCGCCACCTCTTCCCGACGTTTCAAATACGATATCGATGACCTGGAGCGCACGAGCGATGTTCTCATGCAGCTTCGGCCCGTCAGCTTCCGGTACCGGGCCGAGTTCAGCGACGACCAGTCCATCCAGTACGGACTCATCGCGGAGGAGGTGGCCGAAATCGCTCCGCAGCTGGTGCATTTCGACGAAGAGGGCCGGCCGTACACGGTCTATTACAACAAGGTCAACGCTCTGCTTCTGAACGAAGTCCAGAAAAATCATCACGCTATCGAGCAGCTCATGAGCGATAACACCCAGCTTGAAAAGGTCAACGAGGGACTCGCACAGCGTCTTTCGAAGCTTGAAGCTGCGGTGGAGCAGCTTCGGAAAGGTAGCCAAAAGTCCGGCCGGTTTACCTCTCTTCAGTCCCGATAAACGGAATATGACAGAAGGAGGTGTACCATGAAACTATCATTAAAAAAAACGGCGATCCTCATTGGATTTCTTCTGGTGAGTGCTCTAGAGATTTCCGCACAGGATATTCACATCAAACCCGCGACCTCCGTCAACCTTGGTTCATCGTCGCTCACCATCGTCGGCGACCTGACGACACAGGGCATGCTCGTTCCGGGCAGCGCTTCTACTCTTGTCTTCGAAGGGATCTCAGATCAACACCTCTCCGGTGTGGTCTCTGCGCGGCACGTGTTGCTACGTGGCGGTGGGACATTGCTGCTCGACAGCGGCCTGCAGATTCTCGGTATACTGACTCTTGATCAGGGCTATATCATGCTGGGGGATCAGGACCTGTTCATTGGGACAGAGGCCGCTATCCAAGGTACCCCCTCCGATGCGGCCATGCTGGTAACGGACGGCACAGGAACAGTGCGAAAGTCCTTTGCTACCACAGGCAGTTTCACGTTCCCGGTCGGCGATCTCATCGGTGGCGCCGATTATTCCCCTGTTACACTGGACCTGGTGAGTGGCTCGCTACACAATGCAGAGATCGGTGTCATCGTCGTCCCTCAGAAACACCCGTTGAACGAGGCGATCAATGATTACATCACACGGTACTGGAGGATCGTTCCCTCTGGCCTTACGAATTTCAGCATCACTGGCACCTTCCAGTATGCTGCCGGCGACGTCGTCGGCAGCGACAGCCATCTCTGGCTGGGAAAACGTGAAGCAACCCACTGGTCGCTGTATCATGAGGGGGATCCTGCGACGAGGGCGCTCACAGGCACATATTCCGATGGAGGTATCTTCTCGGGACTACCTGCACCTGAACTCGACGCACCCACACTCGCCAGCTTTGGCAAGGTAGTGAACGGAGAGTGGAAAGAAATGACCATTACCGTGGAGAATATAGGAGATATCAATCTTGCGGTAGCATCCTCGACTCTGATCGGGACCAATGCCACGGAATACAGTATCGAAAGCGGCGCTGCCCCGTTTATTCTCGCGCCAGGACAATCGCGGGATCTCACCATACGCCTCCAGCCGAATTCCTCCACAACAATAGCAAAAACGGCGGTACTCAAACTCACCAGCAACGATCCATATGGACCTGAACAGATCGCGTTGACGGGATTCGGCATCCCCGCCCTCGAGCAGCCCTACACGCTCCTGGCCGGTGATGATATCCAGGTCGACGGTCAGAAAGAGTCGGACGGTGATTTTCATGCGAACGGAAGCATCGTGTTCGCCCGGGGGAGCCCCAGCACACACAACGGAAACTGCTTCGCGGGATCGCAAATCCGCGTGGCGCAGAACAATACAATCGACGGCGATATTCAAGGCGCCCAACTGCTCATTCACCCGAACGCGGTGGTCACCGGGACGCAGACCTCCTCGGCTGCATCTGCCGTGTCTCTCCCAACCTACAGCTTTATGCCGGGGGCAACGGACGTCACCGTACCGCAGGACGGTGACGTCACGATCGCACCGGGAGCGTATGGGTCCGTCACGGTTAACAAGAATGGTACGCTTCGTGTCAGCACCGGCAGCTACGCCGTTGAGAAGCTGGTACTAAAGAACAATGCAGCTCTCGCCGTCGATATGACACACGGACCAGCCTCAGTCGACGTGAAGAAAAATCTGCAATGCAATACAGGCAGTTCGGTTACATATTCACCATGGACAGACGCCAGTCGATGGCTGTTCCTTCATGCGCAGCAGACAACCGACGTCATCCTGGGAACCGATTCGCGCATCCTGGCGCAGCTGAGCGCACCCGCAGCTGATGTGTATCTCGAAGATGGAGCCGGTTATCGGGGATCCATCACCGGTGCGTCAATCGAAATCGGCTCGGATGTCACGCTCTATCACCACAATTCGCCGAGTTCACTCCCTCGGGAGGGTGAACGCCTGGCATTTGTTCGCCCTGCTGCCGTGCAACTGCATCAGAATTTCCCGAATCCGTTTTCGTCCGTAACCACAATTTCGTTCGCTCTATCGGAACGTGCTCCTGTCCGACTTCGTGTGTTTGACAGCTTCGGCAGGCTGATCACAACGCTTGCAGAGGACACATACGATGCGGGTACGTACTACCAGCGATTCAACGCGGGTCGTTTATCGAGCGGGATTTACATGGTTGAACTCGAGACCGAAGTCGGAACCATGAGCCGAATCATGCAGGTAGTTCGGTAACAACACCGAATACGTGTGCAAGCCGCTGCGACGTCTGAATTATAGGTGCCGGCACCTATTTCCGATTTCCGGCGCGGGCTGTATTTATGGGTAAGACGCGGATGGAGAAGGCTCATCGTGAGCGGTACCTTGCATAAATGGCCGCGAACCCGTACTTTCTCACAAACAAAGATAAAAAGACCGGCTAATCTTGTTGCTGTCGTGCTGACGCGGCGCCGTGAAGATCCTCCACCTCTCACGTCGACATGTGTATAGCGGTGTGTACAATGCTTCCTGATTGCGGTACTGATCTGTTTCGAAAACACACTACTCTCTCTGTGCTGATTTGATGATGGTTCGGACCTGTATCCTGCGAATACGGACTTTTGGGAAAACCTCTCGTTCCGGCTTACTGATACTCGCTGCATTTCTTGTGCAAACCGCGGGTGTCGGGACTGCCCAGCGGGTGGAAACCGCTGCGACGGCAGATATCGTGCAGAATCAACCGGCAACGGATCCCGCACACTCCTGTTTCGTGGAGAATCGGGGACAGGTGTTCGACGTGTACGGTAAACCACGCCCCGATATCCTGTACACTGCGGATGTGGGACTGGCAACGATCTACGTTCGAAAAACGGGTATCAGCTACCAGCTTCGAAGACTGAAACCGGATCCCAACGCAGGCAGCCCGGGAAAGGGATTCCCTTTATGGATCCGTGATCATATCTATGACGTAATCCGCATTGATCTTGAATTTCTGGATTGCAGCCGCAATTCGGTAGTTCAGACTCGTTCCCCACGAAAGGACGTCTCGCACTTTTACCTGCCGCATCGTCCGGCGGGTATCAGGGACGTGCGAAGCTTTGAGACGGTGATAATCGAGAATGTGTATCCCTCGATCGATCTGCGACTGCAGATCAAGGACGGCCGCTTTAAATCCGAGTTCCATGTGCACCCGGGAGCTGATCCTCGGAACATCAAACTCGCGTACAAAGGAGCGCACCAATGTGTCACACTCGGGGATGGAGGACTGCGTGTGGATGCCGGCATCGCATCCCTGGAAGAGAGTGCACCTGAGGCGTGGGAAAAGGGTGGGAAACCCGTTTCCGTCGCATATGCGGTAGACAGCCTCGTCGCATCGTTCTCCACCGGATCGTATGATCGATCGAAGACCTTGGTCATCGATCCCTGGGGACAGTTTTACGGAGCAGCCGTAGACGATTACCTGCTTGCTGCCGACAGCGACGCAGAAGGGAACGCATATGCCAGCGGCGCAACATATCGCACGGATATCCTTGCCATCGCCGGGAAAGCAGTAACGGTACATGCCAACCTGGATATCACTCTGGCAAAATACAGCAAGGATGGAGCGCTGCAGTGGAGTCTTGTATACGGTGGATCCGCGCATGATCGCGTCATGAATCTCTGTGTGGATAATACAGGGAATCCGATCATCGCGGGATCAGCGGAGAGTACGGATCTTCCGCTGAAAAATGCCTGGCAGGATGAGCGGGGAAAAGGCTGGGATTTCTTTCTTGCAAAGTTCAGCCCCGATGGCGCACTGACATGGGGAACGTATTTCGGGGGGAACAACCTGGACGGACCGCTTTACAACGCTGAATGGCGGTGCGGACTCGATGCAGGGCCGGATGGGGAGGTGTATATATGCAGCGGGACACAGAGCACGGACCTGCCTACGCACAAGGGGTATCAGCAGCAATTCGCCGGTGGCTTCGACATTATTCTCGCGCGATTCTCCAACGATGGGAGACTGGCGTGGGCGACCTATTTTGGCGGTCCGATGGCGGACGCCGGACGCTCCTGTATCGTCACGCCACAGAATACCATCGTCGTGGGGGGCGTCAGCGGAGGAGGTCTTCCACTACGAGCACCGCTGCAGGACAAGCACGGCGGGGGTGGCGGTGACTGGGCGAAAGACGCGGTGCTGGCTGAATTTGATTTATCGGGGGAACTGATATGGTCAAGCTATTTTGGAGGAGACGGAACGGATGACCAGCCGGGTCTCGCCGTCAGCGGCAGCGGGGAACTGTACATGTATATGCCGACCACAAGCAGCGATCTCCCGCTCCTGCAGGCGGTACAGGATCGAAATGCCGGTGGATATGACGGCTACCTGTGTCGCTTCAGCAAACTGGAGGGCGCCAGGAAGAACCGGCACCTTGAATATGCGACGTTTTATGGCGGAAGCGGAGATGAGCGCACTCAGGGTGCGTGTCCCGTCGTTGACAGTCGTAACCGGATACTGATCCTGGGAAGTACTAACAGCGACGACTATCCCGTGATCGATGCGGTTCAGGTCAAACGCGCGGGGGGATACGACATGTTCGCCAGTATTTTTTCTGCGGAGCTGCAGCCGGAGTATTCTACTTACATCGGCGGCCGCGCCGAAGATCAGGCACTTGGTGCGGCGATAGATCCTTTCGACAACGTTGTTCTGGTCGGGACCAGTGCGAGTCATGATTTCCCGCTTATCAGCACGGGACGGCATTCTCCCGCCGCTGAACGAGATGGGGTCATCATGCGCTTCGGGCCGCAGGGGCCAGTGATCTCTCCGCCCCGTGCCCCCTCCGGGGTTCTTGGCGAGGTCCTCTCCCCGACGACGGTCGTTCTTCAATGGGATGACGGACACTCGAATGCAAACTCCTACATTATCGAAGGCCGACGGGATAACGGTGCATGGCGTGAGGTGAAGCGGATTCCCCGGGATCGACACAGCGACACGCTCCGCGATCTCACACCGGCAACGACATATCGCTTCCGCGTCAAGGCAGTCAATGCGAAGCATGAGTCCGGGTACTCCAACAGCGTCGACCTGCCGCTCCCAATTTTCCCGGTCCCGGATTCTCTCCGGGTGGATGGCCAGAGCATAACAGCAATAACGATACGATGGGAGTATGAACGCGAATACAACGCGGCCTTCGTGCTCGAACACTCCTCCGACGGCAGGACCTGGCAGGCGCGGGATACTCTTTCTTTGAGCGCCAGAAGCTACCGGATCGAGAATTGTTCTCCGGCCACCACATGGCATATTCGACTCCGCGCCCTTGAGGGAAACACCTATTCCGACTACTCTGCCATCGTCACAACTTCGACACTCGCATTTTCACCGCCGACAGATCTCCGCGCAGATGATATCACGCACGAAGGTATGCATCTCACCTGGCGAGATAATTCCATCGGGGAGAAAGGCTTCATTGTGGAGATTCGCACACCGGGCGGCATCTGGACACAGGTCGGAACCGTAAAAGACAACAGCTCCACGTACATGATCGAAGGTCTTCTATCATCGACGACCTATGAGTGCCGGATCAGAGGTGTTGCAGGCAGATTTGAATCCGATCCATCCAATGTCGTCCAGGCGCGGACCCTGTTTTTCCTCGAGGCGCCGATCAATATGCTCATCGCGTTCGTGCTCGCGGCATTTGTTCTTGGCCTTATTGTTTTCTGGCGCATGCATGATCGGCGCAGGCAAAGCGAACTGCGCGCAGAAGCGGCGGAGTATAAGGAGCAGGCAGCGAGGGCGGAAGCAATGCAATTGCAGGCAGAACACGAGAGAGCTCAGCACGAAGCGCAGCGTGCATATACGCGACGGCTGTTGGAATCACAGGAGATCGAACGAAAGCGTATTGCGACGGAGCTGCATGACGGTGTAGGCCAGGACATCCTCGTGATCAAGAACCGTGCGCTTTTAGGGCTGCAGTCAGAAGAATCGGCGCACACACAACTGGACGGTATTTCCACGGATGCCAGTCTGGTGCTGGAGGAGATGCGGCGCATTTCACGCGAGCTCAGACCGGCACAGCTCGACCGCTTAGGTATTACCGCAGCGTTGGAAGGAATGCTGGAACATATTGAGGAGGCATCAGAGCTGGAGATTGATGCCGATATGGAAAATATCGATGGCGGTCTCGAACCTTCCATGGAAATGAACCTGTTTCGCATCGTACAGGAGGGGCTGAACAACATCATGAAGCATGCGCAGGCCACCAAGCTGTCTCTCAGGTTGTCGCGCCAAAACGGCGGCGTATTACTGACACTGTCTGACAATGGACGGGGTTTCGAAGTGCCGACTGCTGCAGACGTGACCAATCACAGAACTGGCATGGGGCTCCATGGCATGCAGGAGCGTGCGGATATTCTCGGTGGCAGTCTGAACATTGACAGCACACCTGGTCGTGGAACGCGGCTATCGCTGGAATTTCCTGTTTCCCGTTCAAAGAGTGAGGATGCGTCAGAGAGTTATGGAGAATCCGCCACGATAAAAAGCATGGAACTGCAAACCGGATCTGTCGGCCAAGGAAAGAACAGTATATGAACGGTGAACGTACTACCATTGTCCTCGCGGATGACCACCCGGTCCTGCGCCGCGGGCTGCGCGACATCATCAATGAGCGGCCATGCTTCCAGGTTGTTGGCGAGGCCGACAGCGGGGATGCTGTCATCGATCTGATAATCGAGAAAACGCCCGACATCGCAGTACTCGATATCGAAATGCCGGGCATGAGCGGCATAGAGGCAGCCGGCAAATTGAAAGGTATGGTTCCTGACACGTCTCTTATCATCCTGACCATGCATCGGGAGCCCCACTTCTTTTTTCACGCCATAGACGCGGGTGTCGATGGCTATGTGCTGAAGGAAAATGCAATCAGGGATATCTATGATAGCCTCGACCGGGTGAAGAAAGGGGAGTTCTACATTACAGCCGAGATGCGGGACCTCCTCCTCGAGCACAGGATGAAAAAACGACGTTTACGCAGCGAGTACCGAGGTATCGATACAATCACGAATGCCGAACGTACCGTGTTAAGGCATATTGCCAAGGGACTGATGACAAAAGAAATCGCGGATCTCCTCTCTGTCAGTTCCCGCACTGTGGAACATCACCGGTCCAGTATATGTCGGAAGCTTGAATTGAAGGGCAACAATGCGCTGCTGCGTTTTGCACTGAAACATCAAACGGAATTCTGATCGTTCGCTCTCAAAAATAGGTGCCGGTACCTATTTCGTTTTCTTTGCAAATACTCGTCCTTGAAGGAGATCACCCCCAGGAATCGCATGAATCTGCTCATCGTCGAAGACAATCCACGCATGCGTCAGATGCTGCAGGAGCTACTGAAAGCTCTCCCAATCAGCGTCAATTGTGCTGCGGATGCACACGATGCGGTGGAAAAAGCTCAGAGCATTCAGCCTGAACTGGTGCTGATGGATATTCTCCTTCCTGAGCGGGATGGTATCGAGCTTACGAGACAGTTCCTGGATGAAGGATGGGTGGACCATGTCTATATCGTCACAGAGTGCAAGGAACAGCGGTTCCGTCATGCTGCATCCGCCGCAGGAGCGGAACGCTACTTTCTGAAAGACAATCTCATTGAGGTGCGCAACGCGGTGAGCGATTTTCTGTTGGGATCTTGACCGGCCGAAATGAACAGAACGGCTAGAAATACACTTCGACGTACATGATAACTGGAGGAACATATGAACAGGAGAATTGCGACGGTTGCGTTCTTGACAATTTGTTTTCTCTTCAGCCCCATGACCGCGCAGCCGCAGCAGTCCGCAGCGTACCAGCCCGATGCCGGACCGGGGGGGCATGAAATATCCGCCGCTCCCATTCTCGTGCTCGTACAGAATGTTTCGGCACTCGATGCAGAAGAACAGAAGGTCACAGCATTTCTCAGCACACAGGGTTTCTCCTATGATGTGACCGACGCCAGTGGATTGTCCTCATTCAATGCTGACGATTATTCCCTCATCATATTCCGTACAGGGTCCACTCCAGCGAGTTATAACAACGCGACGGTACTGTCGGAAATCCAGGACGCCGTGGAAATAGCCGGTGCAACGCTCATGGTGGAACTCCACGGCAGCTACCTTGCCGAATATCTCGGATGGGGAACCGTCAGTTCGGTCGGCTGGGGTCCGGTGGTTGCAGCATCATGCGCCTTTGTCGCCCCGATCACCACCCATGTGATCTTCGACGGGATTGCCACCTGGGATCCTCCCATTCCTCCTGACCAGAACGACCAGATAATCTGGGAAAACCCGAATATCAATGGTGGATCCGGCGTGCGGATCGATGCCATAGCGAACGAAGTTGCGATAGAGAGCTGGCACGTGCAAATGACACCAGGATGGACAGGCCAACCCACGAACAGCACGTACTGTCAATCCTGGGGAGGATGTACAAATGAACGAAGCGTGCACAACGCATGGGATCAGACACAGAACACGAAATACGTGGTGAAAGGAAACGGAAAGCTCTTCTTCTCCGCACCCATCGGATTCGGTGGCGCCTTCGCAACCGACGCGGCAGTGGTGATCGGGAAGGCGGGAACGACATTGAAGCGGAACACCGTACAATGGCTATCGCAGGTGCTAACGCCGCCCGACCCTCCATCGAATCTCACAGCAAGCGCGGTTTCCCCGACGAAAGTCCAACTCTCCTGGACCGATAACTCCAACAGCGAATCACGGTTCGTGATCGAGAAGCAATGGACTTCGACAACGTGGATTCGAATTGACACGGTATTGGCAAACACCACGTCGTGCGTTGTTGTGAACCTGCAGCCGGATACTGAGCACAGCTTCCGCGTGTTCGCGGCTAATTGGAAGTTTGAGTCTGATCCCACGAACGTCGCATCAGTAACGACCCCGACGTTCCCCGCTCCCTCTGACCTTGCGGTGGATTCCGTGGCGGTCACCTCCATCGTCATGCACTGGAGGGACAACTCGGTCAACGAAGACCGCTTTGTCATAGAACAATCCGAGGACGGTATTCAATGGGCACAGGTGGCGACCACAGGAAAGGATACCACCAGAAAACGCGTTGAGGGATTGGTACCGCAGAAGAAATATCACTTCCGCGTGTATGCGGTCGAGGGCACGGTGCCGTCAGGCAGCTCGAATGTCCTTACCGCGACCACCCTCACCTTCCCTCCACCGCTCAACCTTCAGGCCACGGGACATTCCTCTGAAGAAGTCGCTCTGCAGTGGCAGGATCAGACGGACTTTGAAGAAGGGTTCATGATCGAATACAGGGAAGAGAACGGCGCCTGGCTCCTTGCAGATACCGTTCCTGCCAACAGCAGCGCCTACATCCTCGGCGGACTTCAGCCGTCCACCACATATGAGGTCCGGATGCGCGCATTCACGTCGCAGGCGACATCCCCGTATTCGAATACTGCACAGGCAACCACACTTCTTTTTCTCCAGAACCCTGCCAACCTCTCCGGCGTGCTGATGTCGGAAACGAACATCGTGTTGACATGGGATGATAATTCTGACGGTGAATCAGGATTCGAAGTGGAGCACCAGGAAGACAACGGCAGCTGGATTACGCTGACAACGACTGCTGCCAATGTTACGACGTACGCTGCACAGGGACTCACCCCCAGAACCATGAACCGTTTCCGAGTCCGCGCAGTAGGGAACCAGGCTGCATCCGGATATTCCAATACCGTCGCCATCGAAACCCGCATGGCACCGGCGAAACCGCAGAACCTGCTCGCCACGGCCGTGGATCACAAGACGGTGCGTGTGACCTGGCAGCGGGGTTCGGAGAACGAAGAGGGATACAAGGTGGAGAAGAAGGCGGAGGGAGGAAGCTGGGCGCTGTTTACCACCGCCGGTCCGGGAGACGGCGACATCCTCGATGAAAACCTCCCGTCCGCTACGTTGTACTGGTACCGCGCGCGCGCCGTGAACGACCTCGGGGAATCGGCCTGGTCGAACGAAG